>NZ_JBYSXE010000018.1:0-65351 GCF_058781925.1 Sphingobium sp. FW306-1B-F04DB
GTTCAACGGGTCAGCGCAACAACTTCTAATCGTGTGGGACGAGGAGGTGGCCCATGGAGACTGCGGCGGCCATAGTGGAGGCGCCTATCGCTTTTACGTCCAAGCCGTCTCGACCATCTTCCCAAGCGCACATCGCACCTGCGTGCGAAATCGACCGCCCCCTGATCAGTCGGACAGACCGAACCGCTTCAGTGCGTCGGCTGAAAACAGCCGCCGGTCATCCTCGCCGGGCAGCAGCGCGTCGCGCACCTTCTTCCACCGGACCAGGTTGTCGCCATAATCCTTGGCTACGCGCGCGGCGGAGAGTTCGTTGAACTTGCCCCAGTGCCGCGTGAAAGCGATGCCTTCGCGGTCGAACATCTTCATGATCTCGCGGAAGGCGTCTTTCGTCTTCTCACTGTCCGGACCGTCGCAATCGATCCCGGCCGTGTCGGTCCAGCGGGCCGGAGACAGGAGGCCGTGACCGCCTTTCATGAAGCGCAGCGTCATCACGGTCGACCCGCCGGCACCAGCGAAAACCTTGCGCGCCGAATTGAAGGCGTCCTTGAGTTGACTTCGTTCGACGAACAGGGCGCCGGTGAAGATATTGGCGAGCGGCTTGTGCGTCTCGGTCGTTTGGCCCCAGGTCCCGAAGATTGGGTCGATGATCCCATTGCCGACGGTCAGCTCCATGATTTTCTGCAGGATCCAGCCGCGTGCCAGGGGGAAGTTGCGCAGCAGCCAACCGAGCATGGTGAAGGCGTCGTAGCCGGCGCCGAGCTGGGCTGGCTCGACTTCCTCATGGCCAGGCTCCCACGGTATCTTATAGAGGAAGCGGACCACGGCTTTGCGCTTGAACGGCTTGAGAGGATTGGTGACCACCATCACGAAATAGGGATCTTGGGGCAATCCGTGTTCGTCCGAAAAGTCACGGAACCGGCCGTCGTTCAGCAGCTCGAGATGCTCTTCGCGAAAGTCGATGAGCTTCAGGTACGGCCGCACCAGATAGCGCTCGACGGTTTCGATCACCATCGCCGTGACCACGCCGAGCGAGCCGACATGGACGAGCGCGGCGGCGAAGGCGTCGTCGTCGCGTTTTGCCTCGGATCCGGTTTCCGCGATGAAGGTGTCGCTCATCAATCCGGGCGCCGGCTCGATCCAGTATGTGCCCCCGGGCGTGACAATCTGGACGGCGCGGACGTGATCCTGGATGCCGCCCGCCTCGATCACCGATCCATGCGTTGCGGTCGCGCAGGCGCCTGCCAGCGTCTGCCCGTTGCTCGCACCCGTTGAGCGGAGGCTGCGACGCATCACGTCGCTCTCCAGCTTGTCGTTGATCTCGTCGATCTGAACGCCGGCTTCCACCAACAGGAACGCCTGCGCATCGACCGCGTCCGGATCGGCAAAATCCGTCGGCGCGAGACGGAAGCAACGGTTGAAGCGGCGCGTGTTGAGCATCCAGCCGCCGTCGGGCGCGAGCTGGATGTTCGAAGGCGACCAGGCGCCGCCGACGGGGCGCACAGCGACCCCGGCACCTTTGGCCCGGAGCAGCCATTGGCGGACCGCCTCCGCATTCTCGGCAATGTCCTTCCGGCCGGCCCCGGCCTCGCCGCTACGCAGCGCGAAGCGGACGCCCAGCCTCGAAGCTCCGGTCTTGTGGTAGTTCCACCAGACATCGGGCTCGCCCGGTTCGGCAATCGGGATCTCAACGACGGGCATCACGCTTCTCCCAGCGGATGCTGGCCGGCATTGCCGCGCCAGACGATGCTGACGGGGCGCGCGAATCCGAATGTGAACAGCGAGATCACCATGTGAATCCGAGTGGCGGACAGGCGGATGTCCGCGAAGCCCTCGCCGGCTAATTCTGCCTTGGCGGTCCGGCTCGTCTCACTGGCAAAACCCCAGGCATGGCTCGTGATCGGGACTTGATGGTCGTCGAGGGGCCGGGGATTATTGATCGACAGAAAATAATCGGCAGTACCCGCCAAATATTGGCCGAATAACATCACGACGGCGATCAGAGCGACAATGGAAGCGGCGATCATCATGCACCGGGTTCCAAACCACCATTCGCCGACCTGCGCGATCAGGTAACCCAGGAGGGCAAGCAGCAGCCATGCTGCGGCCACAGCAATAATGAGGATGATACGGCGCTTGTTCTTCATCGCCCTGCTCCCCGCCATGTATTGATGATCCTATTATAACGTAGCGCCCATTCGCTGTCAGGCGGATACCAGCCGGGTTCTGCTCCATTTCGGGTGGTTCGGGGTGAACAAAGGAAACGACTTCGCCTCTAGTTCCATTACATTTCAAGCGGAGCCGGGAGGACGAGCCACCCGCCACGGCCACTCCAGCATCGACTGTTGGATTCGCTCTGCCCCCGCCTCGGCAATCGGGACGCTCAGCATCAGTCCTCCAGCGCATGCCCCGTAACTGACATAGGCGCGCGGCAGATTATCGCCGTCCTCGAAGCGGAGTACCCGTGTGAGGTCATCCGCTCTGGCGCGTCGCGTTCCTGCGGTACTTGGGGTCCTGAAATACCGGACGTTCCCTAGGTCGCAATCAAGGCCGTCACCTGTCAGAATTGCGTGCAATCGTGCACTCATTTTCTGCGTCGTCTGCATCCGCGCGCAATCTCGGCCATTCAAATCGTCCAACGACGCATCCCAAAAGAGACCGTCGGCTCAGCTCATTGCTCGGTGGTTGGAATTGGGGTGGTTATGCGTTAGCTTGACCCAGTCGCATCGAGGCCCCGAGAGCTCACCGTACTGCCGGTCACCGGCCGACATTTCAGGGCGGCCGCGAAATTTGCGGATCAGCCTAGCCTCGAGATTCGCGCTGGTGACGCGCTCCATCTCGCGACTGTGTCGGAGCACGGCGCCACGACGCTTGACCAAAAACTTGCCGAGGCCGGACCGCCGCTGGGCGCGCCGACGCAACTGTTGGCATGAACCACGCCCTTTCGGGCTCTGCCGACGATGCGGGATCACCCTTGGCCAGTAACGGGCCGCAGGATCACTGACTGCATTCGCCCGCAATCTCGGCGATTAAGCATCCAATGGGCCGCTCCCGACCTCGCCCGTCCGTTCAGCCAATGGAGCCACCCCCAGGCCCCGGTGCGTAGTGCATTGGCACTCTCATGCAGAGAGTGCTAAACAACCATTCAGCAGCATCGGCTACCCTTTGCGAAAACGACGCATCGAACAGCCCAGAGAGGACAGCTTCATCATGACCTTCCGCCCATTGCATGATCGCGTGCTCGTCCGTCGGATCGAAGCTGAGGACAAGACGGCGGGCGGCATCATCATTCCCGACACCGCCAAGGAAAAGCCGCAGGAAGGCGAAGTCGTCGCCGCCGGTACCGGCCTCAAGGCCGAGGACGGCAAGGTGACCCCGCTCGACGTCAAGGCGGGCGACAAGATCCTGTTCGGCAAATGGTCGGGCACCGAGGTCAAGATCGACGGTGAAGATCTGATCATCATGAACGAAAGCGACGTTTTCGGAATTATCGGC
The DNA here is from genome assembly GCF_058781925.1 of Sphingobium sp. FW306-1B-F04DB. NCBI lineage: Bacteria > Pseudomonadati > Pseudomonadota > Alphaproteobacteria > Sphingomonadales > Sphingobiaceae > Sphingobium > Sphingobium sp. FW306-1B-F04DB. The sequence goes on from NZ_JBYSXE010000018.1 coordinate 3,493, forward strand.
TGATACCGCGGCGTGCTCGGGCTGTTTTGCAGCAGACACCCACACCAGGAACGAACTCGAAAAAGCGAGGATCAAGATCATGGCAGCGAAAGACGTCAAATTCTCGCGTGAAGCTCGCGAAGGCATTACGCGCGGCGTCGACATCCTCGCCAATGCGGTGCGGGTGACGCTCGGCCCCAAGGGTCGCAACGTCGTCATCGACAAGAGCTTCGGCGCGCCGCGCATCACCAAGGATGGTGTTGCGGTTGCCAGGGAAATCGAGCTCAAGGACAAGTTCGAGAACATGGGCGCGCAAATGCTCCGCGCGGTGGCTTCGAAGACCCATGATCACGCGGGCGATGGCACCACGACGGCGACCGTGCTCGCCCAGGCGATCGTGCGCGAGGGCATGAAGTCGGTTTCTGCCGGCATGAACCCGATGGACCTGAAGCGCGGCATCGATCTGGCGGTTGGGAAGGTCGTCGAGGATCTGAAGCGCCGCTCGAAGACGGTCTCCGGCAATAACGAGATCGCTCAGGTCGGCATCGTCTCGGCCAATGGCGACAAGGAAGTCGGCGAGAAGATCGCCGAGGCCATGGAAAAGGTCGGCAAGGAAGGCGTGATCACCGTCGAGGAAGCGAAGGGTTTGGAATTCGAGCTCGACGTCGTCGAGGGCATGCAGTTCGACCGCGGCTATCTGTCGCCCTATTTCATCACCAACCCCGAGAAGATGGAGATCGAACTCCAGGATCCGTTCATCCTCATCCACGAGAAGAAGCTCTCGAACCTGCAAGCGCTCCTGCCGATCCTCGAGGCCGTGGTGCAGAGCGCTCGTCCGCTCCTTATCATCGCCGAGGACATCGAGGGCGAGGCTCTTGCCACGCTCGTCGTCAACAAGCTGCGCGGCGGCCTCAAGGTCGCAGCGGTCAAGGCGCCCGGCTTCGGCGATCGCCGCAAGGCGATGCTCGAGGACGTCGCGATCCTGACTGCGGGTCAGACCGTCTCCGAGGATATCGGCATCAAGCTCGAGAATGTGACCCTCGACATGCTCGGGTCTGCCAAGCGGGTCACGATCGACAAGGACAACACCACCATCGTCGATGGTGCCGGCAACCCCGCAACGATCAAGGGCCGTGTGGAAGCCATCCGCCAGCAGATCGACAACACCACCAGCGACTATGACCGCGAGAAGCTCCAGGAGCGTCTCGCCAAGCTCGCCGGCGGCGTGGCCGTCATAAAGGTCGGCGGTGCGTCGGAGCTCGAGGTGAAGGAGCGCAAGGACCGCGTCGACGATGCTCTCCATGCAACACGCGCAGCTGTCGAAGAGGGCATCGTCCCCGGCGGCGGCACGGCTCTCCTTTATGCCACCAAGGTGCTCGAGGGCCTGAAGGGCATCAACGACGACCAGACCCGCGGCATCGACATCATCCGCAAGGCGTTGCAGGCACCGCTCCGCCAGATCGCGCAGAATGCGGGTCATGACGGCGCGGTTGTCGCGGGCAACCTGCTGCGCGAAGATGACGAGAGCAAGGGCTTCAACGCTCAGACCGACCAGTATGAGAATCTCGTCCAGTCCGGCGTGATCGACCCCACCAAGGTCGTCCGCTCCGCGCTCCAGGATGCGGCCTCGGTCGCAGGCCTGCTCATCACCACCGAAGCGGCTGTCTCCGAAGCGCCCGAGGACCGGTCAGCGATGCCGGCGATGCCCGGCGGTATGGGCGGCATGGGTGGGATGGACTTCTGAGTCGACGCCGCCGGCTGTAGCGCACGAAGCGGATATTTCGCTATAGCTGGAGAGCGTCGGCATATCCCGTCAGCTCCAGATAGCCACGCCCACCTTGCGTCGAAACGGCTCCTTCCCAATAAACCGGCATCCCGCTGGTGCGCCCATCGAGTTCCTGGGCATCCAGCAGCGGTTTCAGCGGAAAGCGCCGCACACCCTCGGGTAGCCTCACCACAAAATCGGCCTCGACCGGATAAAGGGCGCCGGTCTGCGGCGAGCGCCAGCGCCTCCGCGGCACGAAGCGTACGTCTTCCGGCGCGAGACTGATCTTGCTGCCGTCCGCCCGCCGCAGCGTGCCGCCCGCATGGACCACACCCCCGTCACGGCTGCGTATCCGAAAGACCATCAACGCGCTGCCATCGTCGAGGTTGAGACCGGCCCAATCCCAGCCCACCGCCCCGGCATCGAGCAGTGTCGACGACCATTCCCGGTCGAGCCATGCCCGTCCCGTCACCACAATTCGCCTTCCGTCTTTTATGACTGTGCCTGACACGGCCAGCTGCGGCATCGAATAGTAATAGCTCGCCTGCTCCGGTCGCGGCCCCTTGCGGCTATAACCTCCGTCACCGTTTGCCATTACCGGCTGGGTCGGAACCAGCACGAGGTCGAGGGAGAAATCCCGCGCCGGAGTACGCGCACGGAACACGCCATCGGCTGTCCGTGCCAAGCCCCAGTCGAGCAGCACCACATTCGCATCGGCCTCCGCAGCCCCGGCGATCCCGAAGCCAGCTCGCGCCGTCCGCTGGTCGTGGATCAGCTTGCCCTTGAGGGGATCAGAGAGCGCTGCGTGCGCGAAGACGACCTGCTTCGGTGCGAACGCGCTCGGATTTGCGGAATCGGTGGAAGGCCGCGAGCGAAAGAACGTGATCTGGAAGCCGAGCGGCTTGCCATCCGCGCCCTCCAGCCAGCCGGTGAAATACCACCATTCGGTGCGGTATGCAGGGTGCGCGCCATGGTCCCGCGGGAAACGGAATTCGGCCCCGCGCACCACCGTCGGATAATTCGTCTTATGGTTAGCCCCCGGCGCGGCCCAGGCCGCCCCAAATGCAATCAGGACCAGCGTGACCCACCGCATTACCAGTCCTCGCTCACGGCGCGCACCGCGTCTCGTGACACAGCCCTCCGCCCGGCAAGGACCGCTGTTCCGGCTGAGGTGATGATCAAAGCCGCCGCGACGCTGAGCATCAGCGTCCAGGGAATGCGCGTCTCCATCGTCCAGTTGAACGATTGCGGATTGATCACATGGATGAGGATCTGGCTCAGCGCGAGACCGACCGCACACCCGGCAGCGATGCCGATGAGCCCCAGCAGCGCGCCTTCGGTGGCCAACATCGCGACGATCTGCCGCCGCGTCATGCCGATGTGGCGGAGCATCCCGAACTCACGGATCCGCGCAATAGTCTGCGCCGAGATCGTGGCGGCGACGCCAGCGAGTCCGATCAGGATCGCGATCGCCTCGAGCACATAGGTGATGGCGAAGCTGCGATCGAACAGGGCCAGCGCGCGCGAACGCAACCCGCCCGGCTCGGCAAAGTCTACTCTACCGGCAAGGCCTGGCGGCAGCCTGTCATTGATGGCTGTCCGAACGGCGGCCGCGGATGCGCCCGGGGTCAGCACGATCGCGGCTTCGCTGCGCACCTCGTCGCCAGTTAGCGCCACATAGTCGCGTGTGCCGATCACTATAGCGCCCTGCTGGCGCGCATAATCTCGCCAGATGCCGGCGACATAGCCTTTTGCCCGCTGCGCTCCGATCGGGAGTTCGAACCCGTCGCCGGCACGCACTCCATAGAGCCGCGCCGCGGGTTCGGACAGCCACAGTGGAATGCCATCGCGGCGGCCTTTCGCTTCCTCGATCAGTGGCAGCGAGTAGCCCGGGCCGCCGACGGGCCGGACGATCAGGAGCACCGAGGGCAGCTCCGCGTTCAGCGTTACCGGCACGCTCTTGCTGAACGCGATTCCCGCCACCCCCGGTGTGTCCGCCAGCCGCTTCTGGGTCTCTGCATCGAACAGCGCCTCGTTGGAAGCGGCAGCGACATAGAGATCGGCGCTGAGGAAGCTCCCTAGCCAGTCATCGACCGAACCACGGAAGCTCGTCACCATCACCGCCATCGCGATCATGAGGCCCGTGCTCGCGACGATTCCCCCCAAAGCCGTGGCCGCCTGCGACGGCGCACCGAGCAACCGCTGGAGCGCGAGCTCCACGGAGGGCAGGCGCGTGTCGATTCGCGCCAGCGGCCTGAGCAGCGTCAGCGCGAGCCGCGGCATCGCGGCGACGCCCCCCGACAGCACCAGCGCGACCGCGAGATAGCCGAAAAGAGGCAGCCGATTGACCGCCGGCAGAAATGCGAAAGCGCCGCCTGCGGCGACAAGCACGAAGGCCGGCAACCATCTCGGCGACACGCGCGGGTCGATCGGATCTCCCGCGGTCTTCAACGCCTCTGCGGGCGCGATTCCCGCCGCTTGCCGGGCGGGCGCATAGCTGCCGGAAACCGCGGTCGCGATGCCGAAGCCCAAAAACAGCATCGCAGCGGTCGGCGCGAACTGCAGCTCGGGCGACGCATCACCGAAATAGCCTCCGCCAAGGTCACCGCCAACGAACTTCAGCGCGGCCCCGGCGATGAAATAGCCGAGCGCGAGTCCCGCAATCGAGCCAATGATCCCCAGCACCGCGCCTTCACCCAGAAGCTGCGCGGTCAGCGCGCTCTTCTGCATGCCCAGCGTGCGCAGCAGCGCGAACTGTTGCATGCGACGGGCCACCGACAGCGACTGAGCCGAATAAACGAGAAATCCGCCGGTCAGCAACGCGACGAGCGCGAGCATGTCGAGATTGACCCGGTACGCCCGCGACAGGCTGTCGCCGCGACGGCTTTCGCCCTCCGCGTCGGTCAGTCTTGCGCTTGCCGGCAGCATCGCCTCGACGGCTCCGCGGACCGCGCTGAGCGACGATTTCTCCGCAAGCTTCAGATCCACCCGGTCGAGCGTCCCTAGCCTGTCGAACCGCCACTGCGCCGCCGATATGTCGATCATGCCGACCGCCTGTCCTTCGCCCGCACCCGGCAGATCGCCCACGACACTGAAAACATGCGTCCGGGCACCGACGCGAACTCGCACCCGCTGCCCGAAACGCAGCCCATTCCGGGACATCGCGGTTCGCGACAGGTACAGCGCGTCGAGATCCAGCGCGGCGTCCATGCCGGAGGGCCGCGTCGAAGTCCGTCCCTCCGCGGACGCGTCCTGACGCCGACCAAGCAGGCTTGGCGAAACCGCAAGCACCCTGAATAGATCGAGCCCGAGAAGCGTGATCGGCACGTCCTTCTCCCCGAGCGAGGCCCTGAGCTGCACCACCGGGCTCGCATCGGCGATCCCGTCGAGTGCCATCAGCTTCGGGTAGAGCCTTTCGTCAAACCCGAGCGCGCTTGCGCCCCGGACCTGCAAATCGGCCTCGCCCGAGACGCTACGCACCGCCTCACCGAACGCGTCCACTGCCGACCGGTTGATCACATGCACCGCGAAGGCGAGCGCCACTCCGATCGCAATCGCGAGCCCCGCCACGAGGAACCGCACCGGAAAAGCGCGCCACTCCCCCGCGATCAGCCAGCGCCACGCGCCACCGTTGGCCGCCGCTTCAACCATCGACGGGAACGAGCCCCTTCGGAGTCAGCAACAGCTGTCGGTCCGCCGTGGCGGCTGCCATGGGCGAATGCGTGACCAGCAGCATCGCCGCGCCGCGCTCTTTCACCGCCCGACCCAGAAGGGCGATGATTTGCCGCGCGGTCTCGGGATCGAGATTGCCGGTCGGTTCGTCGGCCAGGATCAACGCCGGCTCGTGGACCAGCGCGCGCGCGATCGCGACCCGCTGCAGCTCGCCGCCCGAAAGCTCCTTCGGATAGCTCCGTCCGCGATCACCCAGACCCACCGCGTCAAGAATCTCCCCGGCGCGTGCGAGCGCTGCCGCCCGGGGCGCATTCTGGAGAACCAGCGGAAACGCCACATTCTGGGCGAGGTCCAGATGGGGAAGGATGTGAAACGCCTGGAAGACGAACCCGATTGCGTCTCGCCGAAGCGCCGTCCGCGCCGCTTCATCGAGCCCCGTAAAGGCTCGCCCTGCGACCACCACGTCGCCCTTATCGGCCGTGTCGAGCCCCGCAACGATGTTGAGCAAGGTCGATTTGCCGACCCCGGATTCGCCCCTGATCGCTACATGCTCGCCTGCGTCAAGTGCGAGGCTCAGGCCATCAAACAGTCTCCGCCCGCCCGGCAGGGACTTGGAAAGGGCGGTCAGTCGCAGGGTCTCATCGCGCATTGACCAAGCGTAGATGCTGCCGCCCGCCCGATAAAGGTCGCTTTCTTCGCATCCACTTGGGTGACACGGATCCGGCGAACGTCAATTCTGGGCCGCAAGCAGTCGGGCGGCTTACGGAGGACACATGGTGGAATAAGTCGTTCCAATCGAAGCTTAGAGCCTCGCCTCAGTTGCCGCTGAGCTTCTCCGGTCATGGATTTCCTTGACCTCCGGCGTCAGACTCTCCTCGAAATCGGCCATCTCATACAGCGGCCGGATTTCGATCTCGCTCGGTCCCGGCATGGGATGTCAGCCGTCCGAGGCAGCCTTATTTGAGAAATGAGGCACTTTTAAATTGGTACGACAAAACCCGGCAGGAAATGGTGGGCGCTGACGGGCTCGAACCGCCGACCCTCTCGGTGTAAACGAGATGCTCTACCAACTGAGCTAAGCGCCCCCAGCCAATCATTGGCCGTGCGGGAAGGGCCCCATGCCATTTCGTGGCGCGCATCGCAAGCTCAGATCGCCATCGCCCCGATCTGGCGCAGCGTCGCGAAATAGGCTCCCATCCCAGCTGCGGCCTCGTCCGAAAGCGCAACGAACACGCGGCGGCAGTCCGCGGGATCGGCGCGCGCACGAGCAGGCCATTGTCGGTCAGGGTGCGGATCCAGCGCAGCGCGGTCGTCGGCGGCACCGCGGCGGCGATGCACGCAAACGCCCCGGCCAGCGGCCAATTGCCGGCCAAGGCGTCAATGGCCCGGTTATCCGTGGTCGTTACAGAGACTTGACGATATCCTCGACCATCTTCTTGGCGTCGGCGAGGAGCATCATGGTGTTGTCCATGTAGAACACCTCGTTGTCGACGCCCGCATAGCCGACGCCGCCCATCGAGCGCTTCACGAACAGCACGGTCTTGGCCTTCTCCACATCGAGCACGGGCATGCCGTAGATCGGCGAGGTCTTGTCGGTCTTGGCCGCGGGGTTGGTGACGTCGTTAGCGCCGATCACGAAGGCGACATCGGCCTGCGCGAATTCGGAGTTGATATCCTCGAGCTCGAACACCTCGTCATAGGGCACGCTCGCCTCCGCCAGCAGCACGTTCATGTGCCCGGGCATGCGGCCGGCGACGGGGTGGATGGCGTATTTCACCTTCACGCCCTCTTCCTTGAGGATATCGCCCATTTCCCTGAGCGCGTGCTGCGCCTGCGCGACCGCCATGCCGTAGCCGGGCACGATGATCACGCTTTCGGCCTGCTTCATCAGGAACGCCGCATCCTCGGCCGAGCCGCGCTTCCACGGCCGGTCGGTCGCAGCGCCACCTCCGGTGATCGCCGCCTCGGCCCCGAAGCCGCCCGCGATCACGCTGATGAAGCTACGGTTCATCGCACGGCACATGATGTAGGACAGGATCGCACCCGAGCTGCCGACCAGCGCACCCGTGATGATCATCGCGGTGTTGGAAAGCGTGAAGCCCATCGCGGCGGCGGCCCAGCCCGAATAGGAGTTGAGCATCGAGACCACGACGGGCATGTCCGCGCCGCCGATCGGGATGATCAGGAGGAAGCCGATCAGGAACGACAGCGCGGTGACCGTCCAGAACACCCAGGGGCTCTGGTCGGTCACGAAATAGCCGATCAGCCCGAGGATGCCGGCAAGCGTGCCGAGATTGATGAAGTGCCGCGCGGGCAGCATGATCGGCTTGCCGCTCATATTGCCGTTCAATTTGAGGAACGCGATCACCGATCCCGAAAAGGTGATCGCGCCGATCGCGATGCCCAGCCCCATCTCGACGCGGCTGACCGCGAAGATCTCGCCGGCCGCATCGACGATATGGAACGCCTCAGGGTTCTGGTAGGCCGCCGCTGCCACCAGCACCGCGGCCATGCCGACCAGCGAGTGGAAGGCGGCAACGAGCTGCGGCATCGCGGTCATCGCGATCCTGCGCGCGATAACGAAGCCGATCGCGCCGCCTATCGCGATCGCGCCGCCGATCTCGGCCAGACTGGCAATCTTGTGCGTAATCAGCGTGGTGCCCACCGCGAGCCCCATGCCGATCATGCCGAAGCGGTTGCCGCGGCGGCTGCTCTCGGGGCTCGAAAGACCCCTCAGCGCAAGGATGAAACAGACGCCCGCGATGAGATAGGCGAGCGCAACCCAGGGATTGACGGGAGCGGCTTCATGCATGGTCTGTCCCCCTCAACCCTTCTTTTCTTTTTTCTTGTACATCGCGAGCATCCGCGCGGTGACCGCAAAGCCCCCGAAGATGTTGACGCTCGCCAGCGCCACCGCGACCAGCCCCAGCCATTTGGCGCTTGGGCTCCCGGCAGCGGCGGACGCGATCAGCGCGCCCACGATGATCACCGATGAAATCGCGTTGGTCACCGCCATCAGCGGCGTATGGAGCGCGGGCGTCACCGACCAGACCACGTAATAGCCGACAAACACCGCCAGCGCGAAAATCGACAGAATGGAAATGAAGTCCATAACCTACTCCCCGTTCGTCCCGAGCGAAATCGAGTGGACGTTGGCGCGGGCGTGTCTCGACTTCGCTCGACACGAACGGCCCTTTCAGTTTCAGCCGAGCAACCGCTCGTTCACGACCTTGCCGCCCTTGGTCAGCCGGATCGCTTGAGTGATCTCGTCATCGTCGGGCAGCACAGGGCGCCCGCCTTCCTTGTCCCAGAAGGCCGACAGGAAATTAAACAGGTTGCGCGCGAACAGCGCTGATGTGTCGGCAGCGAGACGGCTCGGCACATTCTTGTGGCCGACGATCCTGACGCCGTGCTTCTCGACCACCTGCCCGGCGACCGCGCCCTCGACATTGCCGCCCTGCTCGACCGCGAGGTCGACGATCACGCTGCCCGGTTTCATCGATTGAAGCTGCGCGTCGCTGATCAGCCGCGGGGCGGGACGCCCCGGGATCAGCGCGGTGGTGATGACGATATCCTGCTTGGCGATATGCGACGACACCAGCTCCGCCTGTGCGGCCTTGTATTCGTCGGACATCTCGGTGGCGTAACCCCCCGAGCCCTCGCCCTCGATGCCTGCGACGCTCTCAACGAAGATCGCCTTGGCGCCGAGGCTCTCGATCTGCTCCCTCGTTGCTGCACGGACGTCGGTCGCCGACACCTGCGCGCCCAGCCGGCGCGCGGTCGCAATCGCCTGCAACCCCGCGACGCCCACGCCCATGATGAAGACGCGCGCCGCGGAAACGGTGCCCGCCGCGGTCATCATCATCGGAAAGGCCTTGCCGTACTCGGCCGCGGCATCGAGCACCGCCTTGTAGCCCGCAAGGTTGGACTGGCTGGAGAGGATGTCCATCGACTGCGCGCGCGTGATACGCGGCATGAACTCCATCGCCAGCGCCTCGACGCCAAGTTTCGCGTACTCGTCGACGCGCGCGCGCTCGCCAAAGGGGTTGAGCCCGGCGACGATCCATGCACCCGATTTCACGCCCTTCAGGCTCTTGGGATCCGGGCCCTGGACGCCGAGCAATATGTCGGCGTCCTTGATCACGGCGGCACGCGCGCCCAGCGTGGCGCCCGCCTCGGCATATAGCTCATCCGCGATCGTGGCGCTTGTTCCCGCGCCTTTTTCGACTGCGACCTCGGCTCCAAGGCCGATGAATTTCTTGACTGTTTCCGGCGTGGCGGAAACGCGGCGCTCACCGTCGGCGCCCTCTCCCAGCACCGCGATCTTCATGTCGCGGCGATCAGTTCGCGATGATGATGATGACGAGCGCGGCGGCGATGATGCTCGCGGCGGTACCCACCTTCAGCAGCGTCAGAAAGCCGCGATAGGTTTGATCGTGCATCTGGATTTCGCCATTCTCGGCCATTTTATTCCCCTGAAGACAGTTGGTCATCGCAATTGGAAATGCCGCCATGCCTTAGACAGCAATTTCACTACCCTCAACCCCACATATAGCGGAGGTTGCCGCAGCTTTGCCTGGGGCCGCCTTAAGCCGGTGTTTACCCCACCCAGTCTAATCCGTCCCCTAACGGGACAGGACGTAACGGAAATGACGCCACAGGGCACCAGACTGCTCATGCTGATTGATGACGAGCCCGCGCAGCGGCGCCTCGTCTCCGCGATTGCCGGCCGCGCAGGTTGGCGGACGATCTTCGCCTCCGATTCGGAAACCGCGATCGCGATGCTCGGTACGCAGGACGGCATGATGCTCGACGCGATCGTGCTCGATCACTGGGCCCCCGGCGCCGATCAGGGCACGCTGATCGCCGAGATCCGCAAGCGTCGCCCCGCGCTCCCGATCCTGATGCTCACCTCGGTCACCTCGGTGTCGACCGCGGTCGAGGCAATGCGTGCGGGCGCCACCGATTTCCTCGTCAAGCCGATCGCGCCCGATCGCCTTCTCGCGGCCCTCGACGCCGCAGTCAGCGTGCGATCGGGCCGCGGCGAGCTGCGTCCGCTCACAGAAAAGCTCAACCAGGCGCTCGGCTTCGGAGAGATTGTCGGCTCGGCTCCCGAATTCCGCGCCGCGCTCGCAATTGCCGCCAAGGCCGCGCGCGCGCGCGTGCCCGTGCTGGTCGAGGGCGAAAGTGGCGTCGGGAAGGAGCTCGTTGCGGAAGCGATCCATTCAGCCTCGCCGCGCGCGAAGAAGCGGATGATCGCGGTCAACTGCGGCGCGATCCCCGCCAACCTCGTCGAATCCGAGCTGTTCGGGCACGAAAAGGGCGCGTTCACCGGAGCGTTCGACCGTCACATCGGAAAGTTCCAGGATGCCGATGGCGGGACGCTCTTCCTTGACGAGGTGGGCGAACTTCCGCTCGATGCACAGGTCAAGCTGCTCCGCGTCCTCCAATCGGGCGAGGTGCAACCGATCGGTGGCCGCGCGCTGCGCGAGGTCGATGTCCGCGTCATCGCCGCGACCAACAAGCGCCTGATCGACGAGGTCGCTGCGGGCCGCTTCCGCGAGGATCTCTATTACCGCCTCAACGTCGTCCAGGTGACGATCCCCCCTTTGCGCGACCGCCCGGGCGATATTCCCGCGCTCGCCCGTCACATGCTCGCGCGCATTGCGCAGCAGCCGGGCCTGCGCGGGCTCGGCATCACCGACGAAGCACTCGCGCTGCTCCTCGGCTATGACTGGCCGGGCAATGTCCGCCAGCTCCAGAACGCGCTGTTCCGCGCCGCGGTGCTGTGCGACGGCGATGCCCTCACCCGCGCGGACTTCCCCCAGATCGCCGAATATGCCACCAACCCCCAGCCCCGCACGCAGCGCACCAACGGGCACAGCGCGGTTGCCGACACACCGGGCGTCACGCTCTACCGAGCCGATGGCAACCTCCGCCCGCTGGAGGAGATCGAGGCCGACGTCATCCGCCTCGCCATCGGCCATTATCGCGGCCGCATGACCGAAGTCGCGCGCCGCCTCGGCATCGGCCGCTCGACGCTTTACCGCAAGCTCGGCGAACTCGGGATCAGCGACGCAGCCTGATTGATCCCGTTTCGCGCCGGATGCGTTATCGCCATGTCGACGCCGTCGATCTCGACGCGATAGCATCGCAGGCGCTCGAAGCCCTCCAGACACGGGACTGAACCATGGCGGACTTTGCAGGCAAGGCGATCCTGATTACCGGTGCCGCCTCGGGCATCGGTCTGGCGACCGCACATCATCTGGCCGAGCGCGGCGCCGCGCGTCTGGTTCTGTGCGACCAGAACGCCGATGCGCTCGAGCACACGGCCGCCGCTCTCGCACGCAACGGGCTCGCGGTCGCGACGCTGGCGGGCTCGGTGACCGACGAAGGCTGGTGGACCGATGCCGAAACGCGGCTCGGCGCGATCGACCACGCCGTGGTGAGCGCGGGCGTGTCAGGCGGCGGGCGGATCGCCGAGCTCGATTTTGCCGAATGGCGCCGCATCCTCTCGGTCAATCTCGACGGCGCCTTCCTCACGCTCCGCGCGGCGATGCGCTCGATGGAAGTCCACGGCAGGGGCGGATCGATCGTGCTCGTTGCCTCCGCGGCGGGGGTGAAGGCGGAGCCCGGCGTCGCGGCCTATGGCGCGTCCAAGGCGGCGCTTCTCCATCTAGCCAGGGTCGCGGCCAAGGAAGGTGCGCCCAATGGCATTCGGGTCAACGCGATCGCACCCGGCGGGGTCGAAACGCCGATCTGGCGCGGGATGGAGTTTTTCGAGCAGATGATCATCGAGCACGGCAGCGAGGCCGAGGCGTTCAGGGCGCTCGCCGGCATGGCCACCCCGCTCGGCCGCTACGCAAAACCCGAGGAAATTGCGGTACAGATCGCCTTCCTGCTGGGGGAAGAATCAGCGCTGGTCACGGGCACCGCGCTACTCGTCGACGGCGGCTACACGCTGTAGCATCGCGGCAAAGGTCAGGAAGGTCAGCCACGCACGAAAAATCCCGTCAATCAGTGAGCCCGCATTGATCGAGCCTTTCGATCAACGCTGCTCCCGCCATCTGCACGCGATCAAAGAGCCGACCTTTCGAATCAACGTGACAGATCGGGAGCGTGTAGGACAGAGGTTTGCTGACCGCGCGTTCGTCGGGCACTTGCTTCCAAGGCGCGCCGGTGTTCTTGAAGAGGCTGGCAACGAAAGGTTACTCATGTCCCCCATCCCCTGGGATCAACCCGCAACGCTCATCGACCTCGACGGCAAGGCCCCCTTCATCGGCACGATCCGGGACTGCGCGATGCATTTCGCGCTGTTCAAGCCCTTCGCAAAGGAGCAGGCGCGGGTGTTGCTGACCCAGCCGGTCCACCGCGAAGGCAGGAAGACCCGCACCTGGATCCTGAACCCCGACGAGATCGCGCAACTGGCCGAAAGGCTGAAGCAGGAGGGGTGAGGTCGCAGTGCTGATTTGTGCTGCACGAAAATACTCCCCAGGCTCGCTTCGAAGGAGTTGTTCGACGATCAGAGGTTAACCCCCCTCACCCAGCTTCGACTAGGCGGCAAAGCCGCCAAGCCTGCACAACCCTCTCCCCCCAAAGGGAGAGGGCTCAAGTGGGCGTCCGCTTACCCCGGCGTTTCGGACGCTATCGCACTCAAAACGGATGCAAAATCCAGACTGCCAGCACACGCCCGACGTAGCAGCCGTTGGCCCGTTCGGGTATGGTGCAGGAGTGAGCGATACTGCAACTACCTTGAACACGTCTAAATTCGTGCCGGAGAGTCCAGAGTGAACGGGCCGCTCATCGCAGGGCTCATGGTGCTGGCGGCGGTCGCATTCCTTGGCTGGTTTTCTTGGATCGGAATCTGCAAACCCAGCGAGTTCGCTTCTAATCTTGCACTGTGGACTGTGGCGACCACCTTTGCGCCTGCATTTGCGTGGGCTTGGGGCCTCAGGTCCGCCGACGTGCTTTGGACGACGATTGCGGTCGCTGGAATAGTGGCTGGAGCTATCCTCAAGGGAGAACTTAAAACGGCCGCAAGGTCGTTGGGCAATAAACGCCTTCGCGCTGAGAATTTAAACGACCGCTAGCCGCGACTTTTCGGCCGTCGCTCGCCCGGTCATCGTTCGTCCAAGGGATCTCTCGCCTACCGAATGCGCGGCATCATTGCGGCGTCGCGCAGGCCGCGCCAGACGCGGATTGCCTGCACGGTTTCCGCAACGTCGTGGACGCGCAGGATCTGGGCGCCGAGCTCCGCGCCGCGAACCGCGAGTATCACTGATCCGGCGAGCCGCTGGTCGGCGGGTGCCTCGGCCGAGAGCGCGCCGATCATGCGCTTGCGGCTGACGCCGAGCATGACCGGGCAGCCGAGGCCGTGCAGCAGCGCAAGGCCGTTGACGAGCTGCAGGTTTTCCTGAAGCGACTTGCCGAAACCGATACCGGGATCGACGATGATCTTCTCACGCGCGATGCCGCCCGCCACGACCGCGTCGATGCGCGCCTCGAGCCAGTCATAGATGTCGAGCAGCACGTCGCCATAGCGATGCTCGGCATGGCCGCCGGTCTTAGGATCGGGCGAATGCATCAGCACCACGGGGCAGCCAGCCTTTGCCACGACCTCAAGCGCGCGGTCGTCGTAGAGCAAGGCGGCGACATCGTTGACGAAATGCGCCCCCGCCCCGAGCGCTGCCTCCATCACCGCAGCCTTGCGCGTGTCGATCGAGATCGCGGTGCCGCTCGCGGCCAACCGCTCGATCACGGGCACGACGCGCTTGATCTCGTCGCCTTCCCAGACGGGCTCGGAACCCGGCCGCGTCGATTCCCCGCCAAGGTCGATCAGCGCGGCGCCCGCGGCCGCCATCGCGACACCTGCCGCCACCGCTCCGGCCGGATCGTCATGAAAGGCGCCGCCGTCCGAAAAGCTGTCGGGGGTGACGTTGAGGATGCCCGCGACCTGCGGCTGGTCGAAACGGAGAACGCGCTCACCAAGCTGGAACGGCGCACGCGCGCCTTCGATGCGCGCGCGGCTCTCGCGCAGCGCCTCGGTCTGCTCGGCGCGCAATGGGGCAAGCGCTTCGTCGAAGCGCTCGATCGATATCACATCTTCGAAAACGCGCTTTCCGCCCGCGATCGCGATCAGCTCGTAGCCGGCGAACCAGTTGAGCCCGCCCGCCAGTCGCGCCACGCGCCCGTCGAGCCCCACGGGGCTGTCGACGGGCATGACCGGGCGCAGATAGAGTTTCGCGTCGCGCCCGATTGCCGAAAGCGCGGCCGAACTCACGGTTCGGTTGCCAGGATGTATGTTTGTCTGAGCGTGTCGATCGGCTTGAGTCCGTCCGCATCCTCATAATGCCAGAACGTCCAGCCATTGCATGAGGGCGCGCCCTGCAGAGTCGCGCCGAGCTTGTGGATCGAGCCCGTCGCCCCATCGGCCTCGAGCGAGCCGTCGGCACGGACGGTTGCGCGCCAGCGGCGCTTGCTGTCCATCAGCAGGCTGCCTGGCTTGAGATAGCCCGTCTCGATCAGTGCGCCGAAAGCCACCTTGGGCTGCGCCTTGGGCGACTGCATCGTGACCACCGCGGATTCATCGAGCGGCAGCGCGGCCTCGATGCGCTCGTGCGCGGCGTCGATATAGTTGGCCTCGCGCTCGATGCCGATAAAGTGGCGCTTGAGGCGGCGCGCAACCGCCCCCGTGGTGCCGGTGCCGAAGAAGGGGTCGAGCACGACATCGCCCGGCTTGGTGCAGGCGAGCATGATCCGATAGAGCAGCGCCTCGGGCTTCTGCGTCGGGTGGACCTTGACGCCGCCGCGCTTCAGCCGCTCCTGGCCACCGCAGATCGGGAAGAGCCAGTCAGAGCGCATCTGCAGCTCGTCATTGAGGGTCTTCATCGCGCGATAGTTGAAGGTGTAGCGTGCCTTCTCGCTCTTCGACGCCCAGATCAGCGTTTCGTGCGCGTTGGTGAAGCGCGTACCCTTGAAATTGGGCATCGGGTTGGACTTGCGCCAGACGATGTCGTTGAGGATCCAGTAGCCCTCGTCCTGGATCGCAGCGCCGACGCGGAAGATGTTGTGATAGCTTCCGATCACCCAGATCGTACCGTCGTCCTTGAGGATGCGGCGCGCTTCCTTGAGCCATGCCTTGGTAAACTTGTCATAGGCCGCGAAGGTATCGAACTTGTCCCAGTCGTCGTCGACCGCGTCAACCTGGCTCCCGTCGGGACGGAACAGGTCGCCGCCAAGCTGCAGGTTGTAGGGCGGATCGGCGAAGATCATGTCGATCGACTTGTCGGGGAGCGATGCCATCGCGGCGACGCAGTCGTCCATCAGAATGCGGTCAAGCGGCAGCAGCGACCGCACATCCGCGGCCGGCTTCTTGCGCGTCGAAACCCGTTCCATCACACCCATTTGCACGCCCCTGTTGTTCGAGCGGGGAGCCTTGAGTCCTGACGCCGGGGGCGTCAAGCGAACTATGGTTAACAGAATTTCTCAAGATCGCGTTAACCATGGGAGAACGAAACGAGTCCCCACGACATATTGAGTCTCGTGTGAAAAGCGCGACTCAACCGCTTGTGGTGTGGCCAAAAAGACTCAAGCGCGCCGCAAAGCGAAAAAATTTTACAGGAGCAGCGCCTGCGCCACCGGTGCGAAGGATTTGCGATGCATCGCGGTGGGTCCGAGCCGATTCAGTGCATCGAGATGCGCGGGCGATCCATAGCCTTTGTTCGAAGCCCATTCATAACCCGGATGCGTTGAGTCAGCCTCGATCATCATGCGATCGCGCGTCACCTTGGCGACGATCGATGCCGCCGAAATGCACGGTTCTAGCGCATCGCCGCCGACGATCGCGCGCGAGCGCCAGCGCCATTTCGGGCATCGATTGCCGTCGACGAGGATTTCCACGGGCTCATGACCCAGCGCCTCGACCGCGCGGGTCATCGCGAGCATCGTCGCCCAGAGGATGTTGAGCGTGTCGATCTCCTCGACGCTGGCAATGCCGACGCCGAAGACGCAGCGCGCGGATATCTGGCCGAACAGTTCCTCACGCCGCGCCGCGCTCAGCTTCTTGCTGTCGTCGAGCCCGACAATGCCCTCGGGGCAAAGCACCACCGCCGCCGCGACCACGGGGCCCGCAAGCGGCCCCCTGCCCGCCTCGTCCACCCCCGCGATCATGTGACGCGCCAGGGCGGATAGCGCCGCATCTCGCCAGCGCGATAGAGGCACACCATATTGCCGAAAGGATCGCGCAGCCGCGCCTCGCGCCACATCCATGGCTGATCGATCGGGCCATGCTCGAGCGGCATGCCGAGCCGCGCCAGACGAGCCGCTTCGCTGTCGACATCGTTGCACTCGAAATAGACCGTCGCGCCGCCGGGCGCGGTCTGGTTTTCGTCACGGTGGAGCGAGAAGGTGACACCGCCGGGCGTGATGAAGCGCGCATAGTCGGGGGGATTGTCGACGATCAGCGTCAGGCCGAGCGCGCGGTAGAAATCAACCGAGGCGGCATAATCATCGAGCCCGACCGCGATCTGGTTAAGTCGCATCTCGCCGCCGATGTCGAGCCGGACATTGCCCTGCCCCATCGGACCGTGGCCCGATCCAAGCCCCGGCGCATCGCGCAGCGCGAGGCGGACGAAACGGCGTGCGCGGTTCACCGCGTCGGGAAGCGAGCGGCCCTCGGCGAGGAACAACGCGATCGCGCTGGCGAGCGTGCAGCCCGTGCCGTGATTGTCGCGCGTCTCGATCCGGTCGTCCTGCCAGCTCGTCATATTGTCTTCTTCGATCAGCGCGTCGACGATGGCGTCACCCTCGTCATGCCCGCCTTTGATCAGCACCGCGCAGCCATGCGCCGAGACGAGGCCGAGCGCGGCCTGTACGGGATCGTCGCCCTGCGCGAGCGTCGCGAGCTCGGGCAGGTTGGGCGTAACCACGGTCGCGATGTCCATCAGCCGCCCGAACGCGGCAATCGTATCGGCATCGGCAAGCGCCGAGCCACTGGTCGCTACCATCACAGGATCGAAGACGACCGGCACCGAGCGATCCTGCGGAAGATAATCGGCCACTGCATTGGCGATCGCGGCCGAACCGATCATCCCGATCTTGACCGCGTCGACGCCGATGTCGTCGACCACCGCCTTCATCTGCGCCAGCACTATCTCGGCCGGCACGGGATGAACGCCGGTCACCCCCAGCGTGTTTTGCGCAGTGATCGCGGTGATCGCGGTCATCGCGTGGCCGCCCAGCATCGTCACGGTCTTGATATCGGCCTGGATGCCCGCTCCCCCACCCGAATCCGACCCGGCAATGATGAGGATGCGCGCGATATCGCTCACGGCGTGAACCTGCGCGTGGTTGCAGCCGGATATTTTTCGAGAAGATGCTCGGCCCGGGTCGGCCGCGGCAGCAGTTCACCCCCGCAATTGGGGCAATTGCCCGCGAGCGGCCCGCGCGCACATTCGGTGCAGAAGGTGCATTCGAAGGAGCAGATCGTTGCGTTCACCGCACCGGGCGGGAGATCCGCGCCGCAGCGCTCGCAATCCGGCCGCATTTCAAGCATTAGGCTGCCTCCGCTACTGCCTCGCAGATCCGTTCGACAACGGTCTGGACCTGCCTCGCGTCATCGCCCTCGGCCATCACGCGGATCAGCGGCTCGGTACCCGAGGGCCGGATGACCAGCCGCCCGCTGCCCTTGAGTTCGGCTTCGGCCTCGGCGATCACCGCCTTGACGCGTACATCGTCGAGCGGCTTGCCGCCCGCAAAACGAACATTCTTGAGCAGCTGCGGCACCGGATCGAAGAGGTGGAGCAATTCGCTCGCGGGCTTGCCCGTCTCGACGAGCGCAGCAAGGATCTGCAGCGCCGCCACCAGCCCATCGCCCGTGGTGGCATAGTCGCCGAGTATGATGTGCCCCGATTGCTCGCCGCCGAGGTTGAAACCCTGGGCACGCATCGCCTCGAGCACATAGCGGTCGCCGACCTTGGTACGCTCGAGCCCGAGCCCCTGGGAGGCGAGATAGCGCTCGAGCCCGAGATTGGACATCACTGTCGCGACGACGCCGTCACCGCGCAGCCGCCCCTTGCGCGCAAGCATCGTTCCGATCAGCGCCATCAGCTGGTCGCCGTCGACGATCGCGCCCTTTTCATCGACGACGATCAGCCGGTCGGCATCGCCGTCGAGCGCGATGCCGAGATGCGCGCCCGAGGCGACCACGGTTTCCTGCAGCGCCTGCGGTGCGGTCGACCCGCACTCATGGTTGATGTTGAGGCCATTGGGTTCGACCCCGATCGCGATCGTTTCGGCGCCAAGCTCCCACAGCGCCGAAGGCGCCACATTATAGGCCGCGCCATTGGCGCAATCGACGACGACCTTGAGGCCGTCGAGCCGCAGATCGTCGGGAAAGGTCGACTTGGCGAAGTGGATATAGCGCCCGCGTGCGTCATCGACGCGCCGCGCACGGCCGATCTCGGCGCCCTGCGCAAGCCTCGGGCACGCCTCGATCATCGCCTCGATTGCCGCCTCGTCCTGATCGGAAAGCTTGTAGCCGTCGGGGCCGAACAGCTTGATGCCGTTGTCGGCATAGGGATTATGGCTTGCCGAGATCATCACGCCGAGATCGGCGCGCATCGACTGGGTGAGCATCGCCACTGCGGGCGTGGGCATCGGCCCGAGCAGCACGACGTCCATACCGACGCTGGTGAAGCCCGCGACCAGCGCCGATTCCATCATATAGCCCGATACGCGCGTATCCTTGCCGATGACGACGCGGTGCTTGTGGTTGCCGCGCATGAAGTGCGCGCCCGCGGCCATTCCCACCTTCATCGCGATCTCGGCGGTCATCGGCGCCTGGTTCGTCCGTCCCCTGATACCGTCCGTCCCGAAATACTTGCGCGTCATACTGGCCTTGTCCCGAAATTTGCGTCATGCCCCGATGCGATAGGGGCTTGAGCGCTGATAGCGCGATGCCCGGGCGGGGGCGAGCATTTTGGCGACGGCTTCACAAGGAGATGTCCGATGAAATACCGCAAGCTCGGCAATGGCCTCGAAGTCTCGGCCCTCGGCCTTGGCTGCATGCCGATGGCGGGCGTCGGCACCGCGATGTACGGAGTCGCCACCGAATCCGAGGCGATCGCGACGATTCATCGCGCGATCGACCTTGGAGTCACGTTTCTCGACACCGCAGAAATCTATGGTCCGCTGCGTAACGAGGAACTCGTGGGCAAGGCGATCGCCGGCCGGCGCGACGGGCTCGTCGTCGCAACAAAATTTGGCTTCCGCTATGACGAGAACGGCTTTCGCGGCGTCGATTCCTCGCCCGAGAATGTCCGCCGCGCGTGCGAGGGCTCGCTCAAGCGGCTGGAGATCGACACCATCGATCTCTATTATCAGCACCGCGTCGACCCAGAGGTGCCGATCGAGGACACCGTGGGCGCGATGGCCGAGCTGGTTAAGGAGGGCAAGGTTCGCCATCTCGGCCTCTCCGAAGCGGGGACCGAGACGATCCGCCGCGCTGCGGCCGTGCATCCAATCGCTGCGCTGCAGTCCGAATACTCGCTGTGGGAACGCGATATCGAGGAAGAAATCCTGCCGACCTGCCGCGCCCTCGGTATCGGCTTTGTGCCTTACAGTCCACTCGGCCGCGGTTTCCTGACGGGGCAGATCAAGGGGCGCTCCGACCTTCCCGAAGGCGACTATCGCCTGACCGATCCGCGCTATTCGGAAGCGAATTTTGCGCAGAATCTGAAGATCGTCGAGGCGGCAAAGACCATTGCGGGCCGCCACGGCGTCAGCCCGGCGCAGGTGGCGCTTGCATGGCTATTGGCACAGGGCGAGGATGTCGTCCCCATTCCGGGTTCGAAGCGCCGCGCGACGCTGGAGGACAGCATGGCCGCGATCGACGTCACGCTCGACGCCGAAGATCTTGCCGCACTGGAAGCCGCTGCACCGCGGGGTGGCACGAGCGGACCACGCTATACCGAACGTGCGCTGGCGATGGTGCGGATTTAGGTTCGCGGCCACAGCCGCAAATGACGGATGCCCCGGCCTGTCATGGTAAATCCCTCATCCGATCGGGAAAAGTCCCGATAGGCGGCACCGGGACCTGCGCCTAGGCTCGGCGGGCGAATCCCCCATAAGCGGAGGCCATCATGGCGGACAAGAAGCCCAACATCCTTTTCATCATGGGTGACGATGTCGGCTGGTTCAATGCCAGCTGCTACAACAGCGGGATGATGGGCTATCGCACGCCCAATATCGACCGTATCGCGGAGGAAGGCGCGCGGTTCACCGACTGGTATGCGCAGCAAAGCTGCACCGCCGGCCGCGCCGCGTTCCTCACCGGCCAGTCGCCGATCCGCACCGGCCTCACCAAGGTCGGCCTGCCGGGCGCCGATCTCGGGCTGAGCGCTGAGGACCCATGCATCGCGCAGGTGCTGAAGGCGCAGGGCTATGCGACCGGGCAGTTCGGCAAGAACCATCTCGGCGACCGCGACGAGCATCTGCCGACCATGCACGGCTTCGACGAGTTCTTCGGCAACCTCTATCACCTGAACGCGGAGGAGGAGCCCGAGAACGAGGACTATCCCAAGGACCCGAAATTCCTCGAAAAATTTGGTCCGCGCGGTGTGCTAAAGTGCAAGGCCGATGGCAAGGGCGGCCAGACGATCGACAATACCGGCGCGATGACCAAGAAGCGGATGGAGACGATCGACGAGGAATTCCTTGCCGACGCCAAGGACTTCATCAAGCGCAAGCAAGGCGAAGGCACGCCCTGGTTCTGCTATTTCAATTCGACCCGGATGCACATCTTCACGCACCTGAAGAAGGAATCACAGGGCAAGACCGGGCTGGGCACCTATCCCGACGGCATGGTCGAGCATGACGGGCATGTTGGCGAATTGCTCGCGCTGGTCGACGAGCTTGGGGTCAAGGATAACACGATCGTCGTCTACACCACCGACAATGGTGCCGAATGTTTCACCTGGCCCGATGGCGGGACGACGCCATTCAAGGGCGAGAAGGCGACCAACTGGGAAGGCGGCTTCCGCGTGCCCTGCGTGATCCGCTGGCCGGGCGTGATCAAGCTAGGCACGGTCGTCAACGATATCTGCGCGCATGAAGACTTTCTGCCGACGCTCGCCGCAGCGGCGGGCGACACAGATGTTGTCGACAGGGTGAAAAAGGGCGGAAAGGTCGGCGACAAGAGCTTCAAGGTGCACCTCGATGGCCACAACCTCATCCCGGCTTTCAAAGGCGAGGAGAAGGAATGGCCGCGCAAGGGCTTCGCCTATTGGAGCGACGACGGCGATCTGATGGCGCTACGCGTTCTCCACTGGAAGGTTGCCTTCATGGAGCAGCACACCGAAATCAGTCCGAAGACGCCGCTGGGCGTCTGGCAGGGCGGGTTCGAGAGGCTCCGCGCACCCAACCTGTACAATTTGCGTTCGGATCCGTTCGAGCGCGCCACGGAAAGCATCAATTATGGCGACTGGCAGGTGCGCAGGCTGTTTCTGTTCGTGCCCGCTCAGGCGATCGTCGCCAAGCTGCTTGAGAGCTTCAAGGACTTCCCGCCGCGCGCCAAGGCGGCAAGCTTCACGGTAGGCGACGCGATGGAAAAGATCACAACAGCGAGCCCGAACCAGAACTGAAGCGTTCCGGACCAGGGGTCAGCGCCTCGGGATCGATGCCGGCCCGCCCTCCCCCGCGCTCGGGCGGGTGCGGCCGGCGCGTCCTAGGTTCTAGGCCTTGATCGGTTCAGGCTGAATCAGCCTGAACCGTGAATCAGGCTCTAGAATGGCCGCCAGTTCAGCATATCGAACGCGCGCTTTATGCTCAGGATCGGCTTGGCGCAGGCCGCGTGGTAGGTTCCGTTCATCTGTTCGAGTTTGTGTTCGGGATCGGGATCGAAACGCACGTCCTCACTGGGCTCATTCACGGCGATCGGCATCTTGCAACTGTGGCAGAGGCGACCCCAAGGCTCACCCTGCGGCATCGAATCAAATGGCATCGTAACCCACCCCAACTCTGTCGCCATTTTGTCACATATGTGTGGTGACGCAACCACTCCGCGCGGAAGTTGCGACGAACCGAGCGGTCGCTGACTGCCTGGTCAATGGCAAAGCGACGCCGAATCAAAAGGTTGAGGAACGAACGGCCGGATAAGTCCGTTCAGAGCGAAACCGCGCTCCACGGCGCCACGGCTGGTGTGCCGAACCAAGGGTGTGCAAAAGTCGCAACGAGCCACAACAGCACGCCGCCCGCGACCACACCCCAGCCGGGCCACATCGCGGCCCCCGGCGCTGGCCCGGCAAAGGGCATGAAGGCGGTGCGCGACGCCCAGCCCTGCCACGCCGCGCCCATCAATCGCGCCTTCTTGCGGTCCTGCCCCGCCGAGCCACCAAGCGCGAGCACGATTATCGCACCCGCGATGACGATGTTGGAAGGCGTTGGCCAGACCGCGATGTGCACCACGCCCCACAGTGTGAAGGCCCACATCATCGGGTGGCGCGTGATCGCGAAGACGCCGCGCGGTTCGCGCGCAAGCGCCGCCTCGGCACCGGGCGCCGGTAGCGCCGGATTGCCGAGAAAGGACCCGACGAGGAGGATGCTCGCCAGCAGCATCACGATCGACGCAAGGCTCCACAGCCAGTCGGGCGTGCTCCAAAGGGGCATTTCGACGGGCATGGCGCGCGCGGCGAGTATGATCCATGCAAAGGTTGCGAGCGCGACGAGCGAATAGACGCCCAGAAATGGCTGCGCGCCGAGCCTTTTGACAAGACCGGCGCGCAGCGGATGCGAGAGGAGGAAATGGCTTCCCACGAACGCGACGCACGCAGCAACAAGGGAAGCCATTGGAGTCATTTTTCCTCTCCTTAGCCAAGGTACCCCGGCGAAGGCCGGGGTACTGGGAAGACGCTACTCACCGTTCGTACGCCTTGGGCAAGGTGCCCTCGGGCGCGCTGCGGTAGCGATCGCGCAGTTTCGTCTGGCGGGTTTCGAGTGACTGCTCGACGCCGTCGATCCACACCCGTTCAGCGGTGCTCGCCAGTTCGAGCGGATCGCCATCCCAGATCACGATGTCGGCACGGCGGCCTGCACGCAGCGAACCGATCTCGCCGCCCAGCCCGACCGCTTCCGCAGGGCCGGAGGTAATCGCGGCAAAGGCCTGGCCCCAGTCGAGCCCGGCGGCTCCCGGCACCTTCCTCAGCGCGACAAGATTACCCGCATATTGCGTCGAACGCTTGACCATGCGCGACTCGTCGTCGTCGATCGTACCGATCGATACATCGACCCCGGCGGCCTTGAGACGACCGACATTGGACTGGGTCGCCGCGAGCGCTTCAAAGCTGTCGGGGAGGTCACGTAGTGCGGACGCGATGACGGGCACCTTCGCCGCCGCGATCTGCCCGGCCACGGTCCACCCCTCACTCGCTCCCACCAACACCAGCTTGAGCGCGGGGAACTCGCGGCGCAGCGCGAGGACGTTGAGGATGTCGCTGCCGCGCTCGACATGAACGAGCAGCGGAACGCGCCCTTCCACCACGGGGACCAGCGCTTCCGCGTCCGCGGTTGAAAGGAATGCGTCCTTGCTATTGCCGTCATAGGCCGCAGGATTGCGCGCATAGCGCTGCGCATTCTGGAGCGAGGTCCGGAACTGAAGGAACGCCGCCGGCCGGCTCCCTCCCGCCTCAGCGGCACCGGCTTCGCCGAACTCGACGAACTGGAACGCGCGCGACTTGGTCACTGCATCCATATCGGTGCCCAGATCGATCACCGCGCCCTGCCCCGCGAACATAGTCGCCGCGGCGCCGGGCGAGACGATGGCGCGGGTGACCCCCGCGGCGCGGTTGATCGCGATCGGAGTCGCGCGCGGATTGATCGCAGGCACGATATCGATCGCCGCCGACCAAGGCGCGTTCTTCGCAGCCGCATCGTTGGTCGGCGATACGCCGTCGACTTCGACGATGCCCAGCCGCGAGAAGCCACCGACGATACCGGGGGTGACCCATTTTCCGGTGGCGTCGATCACCTGCGCGCCCGCGGGCGTCGCGACGCCGCGCCCGGCCGCAACGATGCGGCCGTCACGCACAATAACCGTGCCACCCTCGATCGGCGCGGACCCGTCGCCCAGTGCGACAGTACCGCCGGTGATCGCAACGGTCTGTGCCGCTGCCGGTGCCGCGATCAGCGCGGCGCATGCGAGAAGGAGATGCCTCATTTCGGATCTCCCTCACCCGGCTGGCCCAGCTCGAAGTCGCTCACCGGCCTGCGCTTGGGATCATTGGCGTCATAGAGCAGCGCGCCGTCGATCCATACCTTTTCGGGGCGGGTATAGACGCTGAAGGGATTGCCGTTCCACAGCACGACGTCGGCCATCTTGCCGGGCTTGAGGCTGCCCGTCCTGTCGGCGATGCCCATCGACTTGGCGGGATTGTAGCTGAGCCAGGTCCACGCCACCTCGTCGCTGATATTGATGCCGATCCGGCGCCCGTTGGCGAGCGCCTTCGCGGCCTCCTGATTCAGCCGCTGGATGCCATTGGCGTCATCGGAGTGGACGATCGCGCAGGCGCCGGCATTGTGGACAAGCGGGATGTTCTCGTTGACCGCATCGTAGGATTCCATCTTGAAGCCGTACCAGTCGGCCCACATCGCGGCGCAGATGTCGTTTTCCTTGAGCAGGTCCGCGATCTTGTAGCCTTCCACCGCGTGCTGGAAGCTCGCGACCCTGTAGCCGAACTCCTTGGCCATATCGATGACGATCGCCATCTCGTCGGCACGATAGCAGTGGTTGTGGACGTTGATCTTGCCCTCGAGCACGTCGGCGAGCGTATCCATCGCGATGTCTCGCGCCTGTTCCTTGCCGGCGGCGCGCTTGTTCTTGTACTCGGTCGCCTTCGCCCAGGTCTGGCGGTTGACCGCGATGTTGCCCATGCGGGTCGAAGGCTGCTGGTTGCGGCCGCCATAGACGCGCTTGGGGTTCTCGCCGCACGCCATCTTCAGACCATAGGGCGCACCGGGAAATTTCATGCCCTGCATCGTCCGCGCGGGCACGTTCTTGAGCGTCACGGTCCGGCCGCCGAAAAGGTTGGCCGAACCGGGCAGGATCTGCAGCGTGGTCACGCCGCCGTTGGCGAGCGCGCGGCTGAAACCCGGATCCTGCGGCCAGATGCTGTGCTCCGCCCAGACCTGCGGGGTGACCGGGCTGGTCGCCTCGTTGCCGTCCGAATGTGCCTGCACGCCCGGGGAGGGATAGTCGCCAAGATGGCTGTGGATGTCGATGATGCCGGGGGTCACCCATTTGCCGGTGCCGTCGACGAGCGTCGCCCCTTCGGGGATCGCGGTCTCGGGACCGCCGATCGCGGTAACCTTGCCTTCGGAGAAGAAGACAACGCCATTCTCGATCCGTCCGCCCTCGCCGTCGAAGACGGTCGCGCCGCGGATCACCGTGGGCGCGCCCGGATAGGGCTTATAGGTCGAAGGATAAGGATTTTCCTTGGGGGGCGGAGCCTTTTCGGCCGAAGCCGATTTGGGCGCTGCGCCCCCTTTTGCGCAGGCGGCGAGCGAAAGCCCAGCCGCCAGCATCAACACGCTACGCTTACTGAACGCCATGCATCCACCTTTTAAGCAGGGGGGAGATCACGAAGAGGAAGATGCCGATGCCGATCGCCCACAGGCCGATTGTCTGGAACACGTCAATATAGGTGTCCAGCGCCAGCTTGGGGTTGGTCACTTCGCCGCCGACGGTCTCGACGCTGGCGAACTGCGTGATCATGCCGCCGACATAGTTGGCCATCGAGGTCGCGAGGAACCAGACGCCCATCATCATGCCGACAATCCGTACGATCGAGAGCTTGGTGATCATCGACAGACCGACAGGCGAAAGGCAGAGCTCACCGATCGAGTGAACGAGGTAGAGCAGCGCCAGCCAGATGATGCCGACGCGGAACTGGCTGTCCGCAAAGCTGGCGCCGAACACCACTATGAGGAAGCCGAGGCCGACAAGCACCAGCGCGATCGAGAACTTGACGGGGATCGAGGGTTCGAGGTTCCGTTTGGCGAGCCTTACCCAGAGCCCTGCGAAGAAGGGCGCCATCATCACGATGAAGATCGGGTTGAACGCCTGCACCGAGCCCGCGGGCATGTCCCATCCCAGAATGCTGCGATCGGTCGAACGGTCAGCAAACAGCGTGAGCGCAGAGCCCGCGAGTTCGAACAGTGTCCAGAACACCACCGACATCACGACCAGCACGATCGCGACGACCATCTTCTCGAATTCCTCGCGCGTTCCGACGCGCGCGGCCCAGACCGGGATGCCGATCACCGCGGCCAGGAACAGCCCGAACAGCACCTTGCCCAGCAGTGGCAGCGCCGCGAGATAGCCTAGGATGCCGCTGCCCTCACTCGCCGCGGCATGCGCCGCCTGCGCCGAGAGCATCGCATTGTTGAGCAGGAACCAGGCGACCGGGATCGCCAGAAGCACACCCAGATAGACATAGAGCCGGGTCTTGTCCGCAACGCCCGCGGGCGGTTCGCCATAGCCCTTCAGCCGGCCGCCGTCGAACTGGAACAGCGACCATGCGATCGCCATGCCGATCGCGACGAGCCCGAAGCCCGCCCACCAGCCGAACCATTGCGCAAAGAGCGGCGCGAAGATCTGGCTGCCGATCGAGCCGAGGTTGATCCCCATGTAGAAGATGGTGAAACCCGCGTCGCGGCGGCGGTCGCCGGGCGCATAGAGCGTGCCGACGATGGTCGAGATATTGGGCTTGAAGAAGCCGTTGCCGACGACGACGAGCGACAGCGACAGCAGCATGATCGAGATCCAGAAGGGATTACGCTGGCCATCGGCCTTGAACTCGCCCTTTGCGATGGTCTGCGGCAGCACGCTGCCATCCGAGCCCTGCAGCGTGATGCCGCCGTCCTCATTGCCCTTGATCGCATAGGTGCCCGCCGAGGTGACGACCGACTGGGTCGACTTGCCCGTGGAATCCTTCGCGACCTGCACTTCGTAGGTCTGCCCGGCATAGTTGAAGACGGGCTTCGCCTGCTCGCCGCCGAAGCAGAGGCCGAGATAGCCGAGGCACATGATGATCGCGCCCAGCTTCACCGAGCGCTTCGCGCCGAGCAGCCGGTCGGCGATCAGTCCGCCGAACAGCGGCGTAAGATAGACGAGGCTGGTAAAGGCACCATAGAGACCGCCCGTCGTCGCGTCGTCGAACAGGAACCATTGGGCCAGATAGAGCGCGAGCAGCGCGCGCATGCCGTAATAGCCGAATCGTTCCCACATTTCGGTCGTGAATAGTCGCGCCAATTGGCGCGGGTGGCCGAACCACAGCTTTTCGCCGCCGGCCGCTTGACTGGAGTTGGTTGCCATCAGGCTTGATGCTCCCCGCATACAGGATTTTGTCTAGCCGGGGACGCCCCGGCGCGATTGCGGCGCAGACTAGCGCGGAAATTGCGAGTGTGAAGAAGATTGTTGCGCAAAGGTGACACTGATAGGAGCGACGCCATGTTCAACGACCGCTCCACCCCGATCGCCTTCCTCGCCACCCGCCGTTCGGCCAAAGCCCGCGACATGGTCGCCCCCGGGCCAGACACCGCGGAATTGCAACAAATTCTCGCGATTGCGGCGCGGACACCCGATCATGGCAAGCTCGCGCCGTGGCGCTTTGTGGTGGTCGGCCAGGATCAGCGCGAAGCCCTGGCTGACACGCTGGTGCGCGCCTATCGCGACGAGAAGCCCGAGGCAGGCCGGCTCGAGATTGAGGCGATGCAGCAGTTCGCGCATCAGGCGCCGACGCTTGTCGTGGTGCTGTCCAGCCCTGCCCCGTCGAGCAAGATTCCGCTGTGGGAACAACAGCTTTCGGCGGGCGCGGTATGCATGAACCTGCTCCATGCAGCCAACGCCACAGCCTATGTCGGTTGCTGGCTGACGGGCTGGCCCGCCTATAGCGACGCCGTGCGCGACGCATTCGGAACCGATCCCGAACGCATCGCCGGGTTCATCTTCATCGGATCGCCCTCGCGCGAACTCGAGGAACGGCCGCGTCCCGACATGGATGCCATCGTCAGCACCTGGCCGAACGGTTGATCGCAATCACGATTGGCATTTTGCGGCAGCATGTGTATTATGTACCTATGACAGTGATAGGCGGTGAAGAAAGCCCGGTTTATCTGAGGCTTCGCGGCGTGATCTCGGCGATGATTCTCGACGGAACCTATGCCGAAGGTGACCAGCTTCCCTCAGTCCGCGCCTTTGCGAGCGAGCATGGCGCCAATCCGCTGACAGTGGCCAAGGCCTATCAGAGCCTGCAGGACAAGGGCTATGTCGCGGTCAAGCGCGGTATCGGCATGTTCGTCGCCGAGGGTGCGGTCGAGCAGCTGCGCATCGACGAGCGCGCGCAGTTTCTCACGCAGAGCTGGCCCAAGATCCGTCAGCACATCGCCCGGCTCGGCATCGAGCCCGCCGAACTATTCGACCGGATCGACGCCTGAAATCAGGCGGCGAACGCCGCCTCATCCATATCATAGAGCAGGCCGGCGCCCGCCATCGCCGACGCCATCAACCCCTGTGCTTCGGGAACGAGTTGCTCGACATAATAGCGCGCGGCCGCCTGCTTCATCGCAAGGAAGGCCGGATCGCCATTGGCTGACTTCGCCACGCGGCCCTGACGCTCCATCAGCCAGCCGGCGACCGCGACCGAAAGCATGGTGAGGAACGGATAGCTCGCCGCCAACCGGTCATCGACGCCTGCCGACGCCAGATGCGTGGCTACTGTCTCGACCGACTCGATCAGGGTCCACAGGCCCGGATCCTCGACCTCGGCGCGCATGTCGGCAATCAGCGCCGCAAGCGTCGTGCCACCCTCGAGCCCCAGCTTGCGCCCGACAAGGTCGGCCGCCTGGATGCCGTTGGTGCCCTCATAGATCGGTGCGATACGGATATCGCGATAGTGCTGCGCGGCGCCCGTTTCCTCGATGAAGCCCATGCCGCCATGCACCTGCACCCCCAGCGACGCGACCTCGCAGCCGATATCGGTGCCATAGGCCTTGGCCAGCGGCGTCAGCAGGTCGAGCCGGTTCTTCGCGTCGACATCGCCCAGATGCGCGCGATCCACCTGACCCGCGGCATAGTAGATCAGCGCGCGTGCGCCTTGGGTCAGCGCCTTCATGCGCAGCAGCATGCGGCGCACATCGGGATGCTGGATGATCGCGACCGGAGCGGGCGAGGGACCGCCCGCGCGCGCCGACTGGATGCGTTCGCGCGCATAGGCCACCGCCTGCTGCGTCGCGCGTTCGCCAATCTCGACGCCCTGAAGCCCGACATTGAGGCGCGCATTGTTCATCATCACGAACATCGCGGCGATGCCGCCGAATTCGGGGCCGATGAGATGGCCGATGCAATCGTCATTGTCGCCGAAGCTCAGCACGCAGGTGGGCGAGGCGTGGATGCCGAGCTTGTGCTCGATCGAGACGCAGCGGACGTCGTTGGGCGTGGCCGGCCGGCCATCGGCATCGAGCCGGAACTTCGGGACAAGGAACAGCGAAATGCCCCGCGTGCCCGCGGGCGCTTCGGGCGTGCGCGCAAGTACCAGATGGACGATATTGTCGGCCAGGTCATGATCGCCGAAGGTGATGAAGATCTTGGTGCCCCTGATCTTGTAGCCACCGTCACCGACGGGCGTCGCGGTCGTGCGCAGCGCGCCCACGTCCGATCCCGCCTGCGACTCGGTAAGGTTCATCGTCCCCGTCCATTCGCCGGAGATGAGCCTGGGAAGCCAGCTGGCCTTCTGTTCGTCACTGCCATAGGCGATCAGCGCCTCGATCGCGCCGGGCGTCAGCATGTTGCAGAGCGAGAAGCCCATATTGGCGGAGCCCAGATCCTCCATGATCACGGTTGCGAGCGCATAGGGCAGCCCCTGCCCGCCAAAGGCCTCGGGCCCGTTGATGCTGCCCCAGCCCCCCTCGACGAACGCCTTGTATGCCTGACGGAAGCCCGGAGGCATGGTGACGACGCCGTCCTTCCATTGCGCGCCAACCTCGTCGCCCGCGCGATTGAGGGGCGCATACTCGCCCTCCGCAAACTGCCCGGCGCCCTCCAGGATCGCGTCGACCATGTCGGGCGAGGCGGCGGCATATTTCTCGGTCGCCGCAAGCTCCCCGATCTTCACGACATGCTCGAGCACGAAGCGCTGTTCGGAAACGGGTGCAACATAGGTCATCTGGACAACATCCTTGCGTGAGCTTTGCGCGCGCTATAGCGCCACTGCATGACCGGCTCAAATCCGTCCTATCAGACCGCGATCCGCCCCTACGGCAAGGCGGCGATCGATGAAGCCGCGGCGCTGATCCGCGATGGCCTGCCCGTCGCGATTCCGACCGAAACGGTCTATGGACTCGCCGCCGACGCGACGAATCCCGATGCCGTCGCGCGAATCTATGCCGCCAAGGGGCGCCCGAGCTTCAATCCGCTGATCGTCCATATCCCTGATCTTGTGACGGCCGAGGCACTGGCGATATTCGACGACACGTCGCGCGCGCTTGCGGCGGCGTTCTGGCCCGGGCCGCTGACCATGGTCCTGCCGCGCCGCAGCGACTGCCCAATTGCCTCGCTCACCACTGCGGGGCTCGACACGATCGCACTGCGCTGCCCCGCGCATGAGGCGATGCAGGCGCTTCTGCGGACAAGCGACAGGCCACTGGCCGCACCTTCGGCCAATGCCAGCGGGCGGATCAGCCCCACCCGCGCAAGCCATGTCGATGCCAGCCTCAACGGGCGGATTCCGCTGATCGTCGATGCCGGGGCCACTGCACAGGGGATCGAGTCGACGATCATCGCGCCGCGCGGCGGGATCATCCGACTGCTGCGCCCCGGACCGGTTACCGCCGAAGAGATCGAGGCGCTGACCGGGCTGCCCGTGCAAATGACCAGCGGCACAACCATCGAAGCGCCCGGCCAGCTGGCCAGTCACTATGCTCCGGCAAAGCCCGTCCGGCTCGATGCGACGCAGGCCGGGGCGGATGAATGGCTGATCGGCTTTGGCGCGATTGCGGGCGACGCAAACCTTTCGCCCCGGGGCGATCTCTCCGAGGCGGCCGCGCAACTTTTCGACCTGCTGCATCAGGCCGACGCGAGTGATCGCGTGACGATCGCCATTGCGCCGGTCCCGCATCATGGCCTTGGCGCAGCGATCAACGACAGGCTCGCGCGCGCCGCCGCCTGATCCGCCGATTTGCAACGATTCCAGACGGTTCTTTACGCTTTCACAACTTGGAGTCACAGTCCCCCACCCGCCCCGAAGATGCGGGGCGCCAAAAGGGGACATGACGATCGTTCAACGCGGCATCGCTGAGTTTCTCGGTACATTCTGGCTGGTCTTTGGCGGATGCGGCAGCGCCGTGCTGGCCGCCGCCTTTCCCGAACTGGGCATAGGCTTTGCGGCGGTCGCGTTCGCCTTCGGCCTGACCGTGCTCACCATGGCCTATGCGGTCGGCCATATCTCAGGCGGACACTTCAACCCCGCGGTAACGGTGGGGCTGTGGGCGGGCGGGCGCTTCGCCGCCGCCGATGTTCCCGCCTATGTCGTGGCGCAGGTGCTGGGCGCAATCGTCGCGGCCTTCACGCTCTATTGCATCGCAAGCGGTACCGCGGCCTACGACCTTGCGGTCAACGGGCTCGCGGCGAACGGCTTTGGCGAGCATTCTCCGGGCGGATATGCGATGGCGTCAGGCTTCATCATCGAAGTTCTGCTGACCTTCTTCTTCCTCATCATCATCATGGGTGCAACCGACGGGCGGGCGCCGGCAGGTTTCGCGCCGATCGCGATCGGGCTGGGGCTCACGCTGATCCACCTCATCAGCATCCCGGTGACCAATACCTCGGTCAATCCCGCACGCAGTACGGGGCCGGCACTGGTGGTCGGCGGCTGGGCGATCCAGCAGCTCTGGCTGTTCTGGGTAGCGCCGTTGATCGGCGGCGCGCTGGGTGGCCTGGCCTACAAGCTGTTCGCCAAAAGCAAGAAGGCGGACTGATCCCGCCGATGGCAGCTGTTATCGAGATGCCCGGGTCGATCAGCCCGGGCATTTCTCATTGGGGGTCCGCAGGATAGTCGTCGGGATAGGGCTCGCCGCGCTCCGCAGCCTCGCGGGCGGCCTTTTCACGCTTGCGCGCCTCTTTCCCTTCGCGCTCTTCCTGCTTGCGGATCTCGCGCCCGCGCTTTTCATCGGCTTCGGATTGGCTCGTCGTGACTGCGTCGACGCCCGCGCCGACCGCCTTGACCGGCAGCGTCACGATATCGACCGCGGTCTTCGCGATGCATCCACCAAGCGCGAGCGGCAGGACGAGCAGGATTGCGAACCTCATCACTTATACTCCAAGCAACATCTGCGCATGCTATGACATCGCCGGCTGACGCGCGGCTGAACAACGGCCTTGCCCGCCTTATTTCCCAAACAGTTCGACGCCGAAGGCGCGGACGGCGCCACCGATGTCATCGCGTTCAGCGGCCAGCGCCATGTTGGCGTGAATATAGCCCGCCTTGTCGCCGCAATCGAAGCGGCGGCCCGCAAAGGTCAGGCCGTGGAAAGGCTGGCCACCGATCATGCTCGCCATTGCGTCGGTCAGCTGGATCTCGCCGCCCGCACCCTTTTCCTGCTTTTCCAGCACGCGCATCACCTCGGGCTGGAGGATGTAGCGGCCGATGACGCAGAGATTGGAGGGCGCGGTGCCGGGCTTCGGCTTTTCAACGAGACCCTTTACCTCGGTCAGCGCGCCCTCGCGCACACCGGGGGTGATGATGCCATAGAGATGCGTCTGGTCATCGGGCACTTCCTGCGCGCAGATGATGTTGCCGCCCGTCTTCTCATAGGCGTCCATCATCTGCTTCAGGCAGCCAGGCTTGCCCACCATGAAATCGTCGGCAAGCAGGACTGCGAAGGGCTCGTCGCCCACGATGTCGCGCGCGCACCAGACGGCGTGGCCAAGGCCCATCGGCTCCTGCTGGCGGACATAGGCGACCGAGCCCGGGGCAAGCCGTGTCTCCTCGAGGATCTCGAGCGACTTGCCGCGCGCTGCCATGGTCGATTCGAGCTCATAGGCGATGTCGAAATGGTCCTCGATCGCCGACTTGCCCCGTCCGGTGACGAAGATCATCTGCTCGATCCCCGCCTCGCGCGCCTCGTCGACCGCGTACTGGATCAGCGGCCGATCGACGACGGGGAGCATTTCCTTGGGCATTGCCTTGGTGGCAGGAAGGAACCGCGTTCCCAGCCCCCCCACCGGGAACACCGCCTTGCGTACGCGTTTCATCGAAATCCCCCTTTTGCGATACTGGCCGGGCGCTTTGCGGATGCGCCTTCTTCAAGTCAATCGTGCGTCAGGCGTTCGCAGCCGCCGCCTTCAGCCGCGCCGCATAGCTTTTGCGGAACTTCTGCAGCTTGGGCGCGACCACCGCCATACAATAGGGATTGCGGCTGCCTTCGCGCTCGAAATATTCCTGATGATAGTCCTCGGCGACATACCACGGTGCCTCAGGCTCGATCGTGGTGACGATCGGATCGCTCCATTCACCCGCCGCGCGTTCGATGCCCGCACGCGCCGAAGCTTCTTGCTCGGGCGAATGCGGGAAGATCGCCGAGCGATACTGCGTCCCGATATCGTTGCCCTGGCGGTTGAGCTGCGTCGGATCATGGATGTGGAAGAAGATGTCGAGAATGTCATCATAGGAGATGACCGACGGGTCGAATGCGATCCGCACCGCCTCAGCATGACCGGTATTGCCCTCGCACACCTGCTTGTAACTGGGACTGGCAGTCTCGCCGCCGGTATAGCCGCTCTCGACGGACGTTATGCCGATCACGTCATCGAACACTGCCTCGACGCACCAGAAACACCCGCCTGCAAGCGTCGCGATTTCCTCGGCCATCATTCGTCCTTTCCAGTTGTGCCCCCCCAAGATAGGAAGCGTGCGCGCCTTCGCAATCATCTTGCGCCCGTGTCTCCGGCGGCACGCAGCGCGCCGATCTCCTGCTCGAGCATCGCCACGCGCTTCTTCCAGCGCAGATGCGTGGCGTCGGAAAAAATGCCATAGCCATGTTGGGGACCGAAGCGGCGCCAGAATTCGGGGGCAGCCTCCATGCGGAAGCCCGCATTGGCGAGCAGTTTCAGGCTGAACTTGTCGGCCTCGATCTCGGTTTCGCGGATGCGCGCGGCATTCTTGCCGAATTTCGAGAAAAATCCGCGCGGGATGTTCTGCGCGTCAAGGCGGTCGCGGTGGTGCAGGATGTTGTGCGCGATCTCGTGCGCCATGATCGCCGCGAACTCGTCGTCATTCGCGAAATAGCCGATGAAGGACGAGCTGATCTGGACATAGCGCCCGTCCGCAGCCGCGTTGAGCTCCGAAGACGGCTGGACCTGGAAGCGCGAGGCGCAGGCGGGAACGCCCGTGAATTTGACTGACAGGCGCGTGCCCGCGCGATCGAGATCGAGCGCTACCGGGCCAGCAGCAAGCGCCTGTTCGAACTGGTCGAGCACCAGCGCCATGCGATCGAAATCGCCCTTGCCGCGCGGGGCGGTATTCGCCGCGGTTGGCGTTCCGTTGATCGCGAGCACGGCATCGCCCGCCTTCACGCCAGCCTCAGCCGCAGGTGAACCGGGCAGCACCGCTGCAATCCCGGGCGCATGGCCCAGACTGAAGAGCCGGGCGGCCGGCTCGCGATATTCGCCGCCATATTGCTCGATGCCGTGGAGCAGCGCGCCACTTGCAGGGATCCGCTGGTCGCAAAGTGCCGCATTGGCGGTGACGATGCGATAGCCGATCTGCGCGGTCGCCAGATCGAGCGCAAGCAGCGATTCGAGCGTCTCGCGCGCCTTCTGATCGGGGGATGGTGCGGCTGCGGCAAGGAGCAACGCCGGAAGGATCACCAGCGCGGTTAGACATCGGGCAAGGGGCATGAACGGCACCATGACACAAGACCGCCGAATGGAACAGGCGCGTCAGCCACTTTCGACGACGTTCCGGACGGCACTGGACCAACCCGCCAGGCGCGCTTCCCGGCGCTCAGCCTCGATCTCCGGTACAAAGTGCGTGAGCGCGCCACGCAGCGACGCGGCATCTCCCAGCGAGCCAAACAGCCCGGCGCCCAGCCCTGCCAGCATCGCGGCGCCGACCGCGGTGGTCTCGGCAAAGGCGGGGCGCTCGACGGGGATCGCGAGCATGTCCGCCAGATCTTGCGCCATCCAGTCATTGGCGACCATGCCGCCATCGATGCGGAGCGACTGCCAGTCCGCCCCGTCCGCGGCAAAGGCCGCCTTCAGGTCGCTTGTCTGATGCGCCATCGCCTCGAGCGCGGCGCGCACGATATGCGCGCGGCCCGTCGCAAAACTGAGACCCGTGATCGCCGCACGCGCCGATGGCTTCCACCAGGGCGCGCCCAGCCCGGAAAGCGCGGGCACGAGATAGACGCCTCCGCTGTCGGCGATCGATCGCGCCAGTACTTCGCTGTCCGCGGATCGCTCGATCAGCCGCAGCTCGTCACGTAGCCATTGGATCAGGCTTCCCGCGACAAACACCGATCCCTCGAGCGCGTAATGCCGTTCCCCCGCCAATTGCCAGCAGATCGTCGAGAGCAGGCGGTGGCGCGACTGGGGCAGCCTGCGCCCGGTATTGGTCAGTACGAAGGCGCCTGTACCATAGGTCGCCTTGGTCTGGCCGGGCTCGAGGCACGCCTGGCCAATCGTCGCGGCCTGCTGGTCGCCGGCCATACCCGTGATCGGGATCGCTGCACCGAACAGTTCGGGATCGGTTGTCCCGATGGCGCCTGCGCAATCGACGATCTCGGGAAGGATCGCGCGCGGAACGTCGAACAGGTCCAGCAGCCCGTCGTCCCATCCGCTTGCCCCGATCGCCATCAATGCGGTGCGGGAGGCATTGGTCGCATCGCTGACATGCGCGCCGCCCGTGAGTCTGAAGACCAGATAACTTTCAATCGTACCCGCCGCGAGATTCGCCCCCGCGTCGCGCAATTGCGCCCAGTTCGCCAGCGCCCAGCCGATCTTGCTCGCCGAAAAATAGGGATCGAGCAAAAGCCCCGTCCTGGCCTGAACCCCCGGTTCCTCGCCGGCTTCCTTGAGGTTTTGGCAGATATCGGCGGTGCGGCGGTCCTGCCAGACGATCGCGGGCGCAAGCGGCTCGCCAGTGCGGCGGTCCCAGAACACCACGGTCTCGCGCTGGTTGGTGATGCCGATACAGCCAATGGCGGACGCACCACCCGCCTGTTCTATCATGGCGCGCGCGCATTTGAACGTCAGCGCCCAGATCTCCGCCGCATCATGTTCGACAAGCCCCGGCGCAGGATAATGTTGCGTGATCGGCGCCTGCTCCTGGCCCAGCAGCCTGCCATCGGCTGCGAACAGCATCGCACGGGTCGAGGTGGTGCCCTCGTCGATGACAAGGATCGTGTCGGCGGATGTGGAAGCTGCCCCCATCCCGCCTTTCAAACATATCTGTCATTCCCGCGAAAGCGGGAATCCAGAAGATATCGATGCGAGTTTCATAGTTCGCATGGATTCCCGCTTTCGCGGGAATGACACGCAGAGAGATCAGGCCTCGCCGCGCGTCTCGATCAATGCCGCCGCGATCGCCTCGGTGGGCGACTTGCCGCCCCACAACACGAACTGGAAGACGGGATAGAAGCGCTCGCACTCGTCGATCGCGGTCTCGACGAGCAGTTCGACCTGCTCCAGCGACAGGTAATAATCCTCCTGCCCGTCAAGCAGCGCGGCATGCCGGAAAAGCACGATGCCGCTCGACGACCACAGCTCGAAATGGCCGAGCCAGAGCTGCTCGTTGATCAGGCCCAGCGTCTCGTAAATCGCGGCCCGTTTTTCGACCGCGACCTTGATGTCGGGAAGCGCAAGAAACTGCAGCACGCGATCATCTTCGCGCCAGACCGCGCGCAGTTCGTACTTCGCCCAGCTGCCATCGGTCGTCGCGACGATCTCGTCGTCTCCGATCTTTTCGTGCGTCCAGCCATGTGCCGTGAAATAGGCCTCGAGCATCTCGATCGGCGCACCGCTGTCCCGCGCCGATTCAAACTCGTCCAAAGTCATCCCTGCCTGCCTGGCCGTTGCTCATACTGCAACAGGTGCAACCGCTTTGCCTCGAAAACAAGGCAAAACGGTGCACTGCAGCAAATAAACTGCGGGAGGCGTGGCTCAAGCCCTTGGCTTGGTAACTTTTTTGGCGGCGGGTTTCGCGACGGCGTTGGGGACCGCCTTGCCTTCGAGCGCATCGAGGCGCGCCCTCAGCGCATCAGCCTCATCACGCGCGGCAGCGGCCATAGCCTTCACCGCCTCGAATTCGTCGCGGCTGACGAAATCGAGGCCACCAACCCATTCGCGAGCGCGCTCGCGCGCCGACGCCTCGGCTTCGCGGCCCATGCCAGCAAGGGTTCCGGCCGCGCCATTGATAAGCTTGACGAAATCGTCGAAAATCCGGTTCTCAGACTGCATTAGTAGCGCTCCGTGGTTCCCTTGCTAGAGCGCTATCTGGGCCTTGGAGCTTCCACGCACAAGGGTTTCCGCATCGGGATTGAGCCGATCGATCTGCCAGTTGAGCATCGCGGCAAAACACAACCATGCGAGATAGGGCAGCATCAGCCACGCGGCGCCGCGTCGCACGCGCGCAAAAGCGACCGTCATCGCGATGGCAAGGACAAGCATCAGTACGATCACCCAGAAGGCCAGCGAAACCTGATGCGCGGCAAAGAAGATCGGCGACCATGCCAAATTGAGGAGGAACTGTGCGCCGAACAGCATGATCGCGAGCGATCGCAGCCGCGCGCCGCGCGCGTTCAGAACCATCGCAAGCGCCAGTCCCATCAGCACGTAGAGGACAGTCCACGCCGCGCCAAAGACCCAGCCGGGCGGCATGATTGCGGGCTTTTCGAGCGCCTCGAACCACGGATTGCCATATCCCGAATTCGAAAGCCGCCCTGAAACGACACCAAGAAGCACCGTCGCCGGCACGGTCACCAGCGCCCAGCGAAGAAACGATCCGCGCAATTGTGACCGCGATGCGAGTTCGGTCATCCCCTCATGCCTTCCTCATTCCGCCGGCGCGGGGCGTTGCAGCGCCGCGTCGAGTTCTCGCCCGACAGCTTCGGGCGAACCCGTATAGCGGGCCAGCCGCTGATACAGGATCGGAATGAGGAAAAGCGTAATGAAGGTGGCAATGGCAACCCCGAAAACGATCACGACGCCGATCGCGGTACGTGATGCCGCGCCCGCCCCGCCGACGATGACCAGCGGCACCGCACCCATCACGGTGGCGATCGAGGTCATCAGGATAGGACGAAGACGCCGCGCCGCGGCCATACGGATCGCCTCGGCAATCTCCCTGCCCTCGTCGCGCAGCTGATTGGCGAACTCGACGATCAGGATGCCATTCTTGGCGGCGAGACCTACGAGCATGACGATGCCGACCTGGCTGTAGAGGTTGATCGTTTGCCCCGTCAGCGCGAGCCCGACGACGCCGCCCGCGACCGCAAGCGGCACGGTGGTGATGATCACCACCGGGTGCACGAAGCTTTCGAACTGCGCGGCGAGCACGAGGAAGACGATCAGGATGGTGAGCCCGAACACGACCCAGATCGATCCGCCCGTTTCCTTGAACGCCTGGCTCTGGCCGCGATAGCCGATCGCGGTCACCTCGGGCGAGGCATTGGCCTGCAGTTCGAGGAAGGTCAGTGCTTCGCCCAGCGTATAACCGGGGGCAAGACCACCCGAGAGCGTGATCGCGCGCATCTTGTTGAACCGGCCCAGATCGCGCGGCCCCGCGGTTTCGCGTGTCGTGACGAGGTTGGACAGCGGGATCAGTTCGCCCGTGCGGCTGCGCACATGGATCTGCGCCAGATTGTCGAGCGACGAGCGTCCTGCCGCCTCGGCCTGGACGATCACGCGATATTCCTCGCCACGGTCGATATAGGTCGACACGCGCCGAGAGCCCAGCAGGCTCTGGAGCGCCTGACTGACATCCTCAACCGAAACGCCGAGGTCGCCCGCACGCTGGGTGTTCACCTCGATGCGCAGCTGCGGCTTGGTTTCCTTATAGTCGGAATCGAGGTTGACGATGCCGGGATTGGACGCCGCGGCGGCGAGGATGCGGTCGCGCGCGATGGCGAGCTCCTCATAGCTGTTGCCCGCGATCACGAAGCTGATCGGGTTGTTCTGGCCGCGTCCGCCGATCGCTGCGCGGACCGAGGCATTGCCGCGGATCGCGGGCTGCTGGCGCAGCTTGGCATTGACCTCGGCCGCGACGTCCTGCGTCGTCTTCGTGCGTTCTTCCCAGGGCTTCAGGAAGATCACGAAGTTGCCGCTGTTGAAATCGTCGCTGGTCCCAAAACCGCCTGGGGTGCGGGTGACGACGGTGCGGACCGTTCCCTCCTGCAGCAACGGCAGGATGGCCTGCTGCGCCTGCAGCATGTAACGGTCCATGGTGTCGAAGCCCGTGCCCTCGGGCGCACTGACCTGTGCCTGCACGATGCCGACATCCTCCTCGGGAATCAGCTCGGACTTCATGAAGGCGAACAGCACGCCGGCCGCCGCGAGGAAGAGCAGCGTAGCCGCAACCGGAACCAGCGGCTTCGAGATCGCCCTGTCGACCACGCGCGCATAGGTCGCCTCGACGCGCTGGAACCGGTCGTCGATCCACTGGGTGAAGCGCCCACGCTCCTCGTGCCGCAGTAGCTTGGAGCACAGCATCGGTGAGAGGCTGAGCGCGAGGAAGCCCGAAAAGGCGATGGCCGCGACCATTGCGACCGCGAGCTCGCGGAAGAGCAGCCCGGTCTGTCCGGCGAGGAACATCACGGGCACGAACACCGCGCAGACGACGACCGTCGTCGAGATGACCGCGAAACCCACCTGCCGCGTGCCGCGGAATGCGGCGACCAATGGTGGTTCGCCCTGCTCGATCCGGTGATAGACATTCTCGAGCACGACGATGGCGTCGTCGACGACCAGGCCGATGGCGAGCACAAGCGCGAGCAGGGTCAGCAGATTGATCGAATAGCCGAAGAACCAGAGTACCGCGAAGGCGCAGAGCAGGCAGATCGGCACCGTCACCGCGGGGATCAGCGTCGCGCGCCAGCTTCCCAGGAACAGGAAGATGACGAGCACCACGAGCACCGCGGCCTCGGCCAGCGTGTGCCACACGCGTTCGATTGCGCGGCTGATGAAGAGCGACTCGTCCGAGCCGATGTTGAACTGCATGCCCTCGGGGAGATTGAGCGACGCGGCCTCGGCCTTGGCGCGCTCCGCAACTTCGAGCGTGTTCGCGCCCGACTGGCGGACGATGCCGAGCCCGACCGCAGGCTGACCGTTCAGCCGGAATTGCGAATACATGTTCTCGGCATTCTGCTCGACGCGCGCGACGTCGCCCAGCCGCACGAGATAGCCATCGGCCCCGCGCCCGACCACGAGCTGCGCGAACTGTTCGGGCGTACCGAAGGGCCGGTCGACCCGCAGCGTGACGTTCTGGTCCTTGGATTCGATGCGCCCCGCGGGGAGCTCGACATTCTGCGTCCTGAGCGCGGTCTCTACGTCGGCGGGCGTCATCTGGAAGGCGGCAAGCCGCTCGGCGTTGAGCCAGACGCGCATCGACGGGCGCGCCTCGCCGCCCACGAACACGCGCGCGACACCGTCGATCGCCGAGAAGCGATCGACCAGATTGCGGTCGACATAGTCGCTGAGCTGGAGGCGCGACCAATCGGGCTTGGAAAAGACGAGGAACAGGATCGGCGCGGAATCCGCGTCGGCCTTGCGCACTTCGGGCGCCAGCGCCTCTTCGGGAAGGTCCTCGATCGCAGAGCTGACACGGTCGCGCACGTCATTCGCTGCCGAATCGATGTCGCGGCCGGGATTGAATTCGATGCTGATGGCCGACTGGCCGTCGCGCGAGCGCGAGGTGATGGCGAGGATCCCCTCGATGCCAGCGAGCTGTTCCTCGAGCACTTGCGTGATGCGCGTCTCCACCACGCTCGCGGCGGCGCCGGTATAGACGGTCTCGACCGACACAACGGGCGGGTCCGTATCGGGATATTCGCGCACCGACAGGCTGAAAAAGCCGACCAGGCCGACAACGCAGAGCAGCAGTGCAATGACCGTCGCGAAGACCGGACGGCGGACGGAGAGATCGGACAGCTGCATGGCTCGCCCTATTTGCGCGCCGACGCCGACTTCGCGCTTTTGGCGCCGGCCAGCGTCACCTGCATGCCGTCGGCCAGCTTGACGACCCCTTCGGTCACCACGCGTGTGCCAGATTGGAGCCCTTCTACGATTTCGACCATACCATTTTGCCGTGCGCCCGTCCGCACGGAGGTGCGCTTCACCTTGTCACCTGCCCCCACCACATAGACGAAGCTGCGATCCCCTTCGCCGACCAATGCCAGCTCGGGAACCGCAGGCGCGGTGCGCGCCGCGCCTTCCACCACCACCGTCATCAACATGCCGGGCTTGAGCAGCAGTTCGGGATTGGGCAGCACCGCACGGACGGTCACCGCGCGGGTCGCGGGGTTGATCACGGGATCGATGCTGCGCACCTGCCCGACAAAGCTGCGATCGGGCCACGCCGCGGCGACCGCCTTGATCGACTGGCCCTGCCTCAGCGCCGACAGCAGCGTCTCGGGCACCGCGAAGTCGAGCTTGATCTGAGAAATGTCGCTGACCGTCGCGATCGTCGTGCCCGAGGTCACGACCGCGCCCTCCGAGATCGTGCGCAGCGACACCCATCCCGAAAACGGCGCGCGGATCACGCGATCGCCGATCGACGCGCGCGCCTCCGCCGCCTGTGCGCGCGCCGACGACGCCAGCGCCGACTGCGCATCCACCGCCGCGTTGGTGGCAAAGCCGCGTTGCTTGAGCTGCTGGAGGCGTCCGAGTTGCTGCTGCGCCTCGCGTGCACGTGCGCCGGCGTCGGCGAGCTGGGCGTCTTCCTGCCCCTGTGCCAGTGTCGCGATGACCTGACCCGCACGGACAAATCCGCCGTCCGGGA
Organism: Sphingobium sp. FW306-1B-F04DB; assembly: GCF_058781925.1. Lineage (NCBI taxonomy): Bacteria > Pseudomonadati > Pseudomonadota > Alphaproteobacteria > Sphingomonadales > Sphingobiaceae > Sphingobium > Sphingobium sp. FW306-1B-F04DB. The sequence goes on from NZ_JBYSXE010000018.1 coordinate 45,949, forward strand.
AATTGACGCGCGTCAGCCTTTCGGTCACGGGCGCAGCCAGCGTCACCTGCTCATTGGCGAGCGCGGTCCCGATCGCGTCGATCCGATCGACGAATGGTCGCGAGGAAACCGCCTCTGCCTTCACCAGCGGCACGGCACGATTGGCCCCTGCATTGCCGTTGCCGCTGCCGCAGCCGGCCAGCAACGCCACGGGGGCGAGGAGGAGATACACTTTACGCATGGGACCAAGCGTCGCTAGTGCGCGGCGGAGCGCTTGGCAAGCGGCCCAGTTGTCGCAATTTGTCGCGGGCTAGCGATGCGCCGCGATGAGGAATTCGACATTGCCCTCGGGGCCCTTGATCGGGCTTTCGATTACGCCCTCGACCGACCAGCCCCTGGCCTGGATCCATTGGCGCACTTCGTCGCAGACGCGCGCATGGACCTCGGGATCGCGCACGACGCCGCCCTTGCCCACTTCGTCGCGCCCCGCCTCGAACTGGGGCTTGATGAGTGCGAGGAGGCGCGCGCCGGGCGAAGCGAAGGTCAGCGGCGTTTCCAGCACCTTGGCAAGCGAGATGAAGCTGGCATCGCAGACGAACAGGTCGATCGGTTCGGGAATATGCGTCCGTGTCAGGATCCGCGCGCTGGTCTGCTCATGCACGACGACGCGCGGGTCCTGCCGCAGCTTCCACGCGAGCTGGTTGGTACCACTGTCCACTGCGTAGACGCGCACTGCGCCGCGGGTGAGAAGTACGTCGGTGAATCCGCCTGTCGACGAGCCGACATCCATCGCGACCGCGTCCGTCACGCCCCAGCCGAAATGCTCGAGCGCGTGCGCCAGCTTGATCCCGCCGCGCGAAACCCAGGGATGATCACGGCCGCGCACCTCGAGCGGCGCGTCGTCGGGGAGTGGCTGCCCCGCCTTTTCGATCTTGCGCTCGCCAGTAAAGACAAGGCCCGCAAGGATCAGCGCCTGCGCGCGCGTCCGGCTCTCTGCCAGGCCACGATCGACGAGGAGTTGATCAGCGCGAAGCTTGGGCATGCAGGATCAGGCGCGCGCGCCTTCGATCACACCGCTGGAATTGTGGCGAAGCGCCTTCAGCACCGTATCGATTATGTGCGGCGCGTTGAGCCCCGCCTCGTCATATTGCTTCTCGGGCTTGTCCTGATCCTGGAAGAGATCGGGAAGCCGCATGGTGCGGAGCTTCAACCCGGCGTCGATCAGCCCGCTGTCGCTGGCATAGGTCAGCACATGCGCGCCCAGGCCACCGATCGCGCCTTCCTCGATCGTGACGGCAACCTCGTGCGTGGTCAGCAGCTTGCGGATCAGCGCCTCATCGAGCGGCTTGGCGAAGCGGAGGTCGGCCACGCTGGTCGAAAGACCCATCGCGTCCATCTGATCGGCCGCTTTCAGCGCCTCCTCGAGCCGCGTCCCCAATGAGAGGATCGCGACCTTCTTGCCCTGGCGCACGATACGCCCCTTGCCGATCTCGAGCTTTTCCGGCGTTGCCGGGAGCGCCACGCCGGTGCCGTTGCCGCGCGGGTAGCGCACCGCGATCGGCCCGCTGTCATGCACCGCACAGGTGTGCACCATATGGACAAGCTCAGCCTCGTCGGCCGCCGCCATCACGACGAAATTGGGCAAAGTCGCCAGATAGGTGACGTCGAAGCTGCCCGCGTGCGTCGAGCCGTCGGCGCCCACGAGCCCCGCGCGGTCGATGGCGAAGCGCACGGGCAGGTTCTGGATCGCGACGTCATGGACCACCTGGTCATAGGCGCGCTGCAAGAAGGTCGAATAGATCGCGCAGAAGGGGCGCATGCCCTGCGCCGCGAGCCCCGCCGCGAACGTCACCGCATGCTGCTCGGCGATGCCGACGTCGAAGCTGCGGTCGGGGAACAGCTGCTGGAACTTGTCAAGGCCCGTGCCCGACGGCATCGCTGCGGTGATCGCGCAGATCGTATCGTCGCGTTCCGCCTCTGCGATCAGCGCCTTGGCGAACACCCCGGTATAGCTGGGCGGCCCCGGGGGCGCCTTGGCCTGCGCGCCCGTGATCACGTCAAACTTCTGGACGCCGTGATATTTGTCGGCCGCGGCCTCGGCAGGGGCATAACCCTTGCCCTTCTGCGTCACGACATGGACGAGGATCGGCCCTTCCTCGGCATCGCGTACATTTTCGAGCACGGGAATGAGCTGGTCGAGATTGTGTCCGTCGATAGGGCCGACATAATAGAAACCGAGTTCCTCGAAGAGCGTGCCGCCCATCGCCATGCCGCGCGCGAATTCGTCGGTCTTGCGGGCTGCGGCATGGAGCGGACGCGGCAGCCGCCGCGCGACGCGGCGGGCAAGGTCGCGCAGGCCCAGGAATTCACGGCTCGAAACGATGCGCGAGAGATAGGCCGACAGCCCGCCCACCGGCGGCGCGATCGACATGTCGTTGTCGTTGAGGATCACGACCAGCCGGTTGCCCGCCTGCTCGGCATTGTTCATCGCCTCATAGGCCATGCCCGCCGACATCGCGCCGTCGCCGATCACCGCGATCGCCTTGCCGGGCTTGTCCGCGAGCTTGTTGGCGATCGCAAAGCCCAGCGCCGCGCTGATCGAGGTCGAGCTGTGCGCGGCTCCAAAGGGATCGAACTCGCTTTCGGAGCGCTTGGTGAAGCCCGAAAGCCCGCCCCCCATGCGCAGCGTACGGATGCGATCGCGCCGGCCGGTCAGGATCTTGTGCGGATAGCATTGGTGTCCGACGTCCCAGATCAGTCGGTCATCGGGCGTATTGAAGACATAGTGGATTGCCGCGGTCAGCTCGACGACGCCAAGGCCGGAACCCAGATGCCCGCCCGTGGTGCCAACCGCCGAAATCGTTTCCGCGCGCAGTTCGTCGGCGAGCTGACGGAGCTGCCCCGGCTTGAGCTTGCGAAGATCGGCGGGCGTGGCGACGGTGTCAAGCAACGGCGTCGCGGGTGAATCGGACATGTTTTCCCTCTTTCAAGCCGCAGCATTAGCGCTCGCGCGCGCGGCTGTCGAACGGAACCGCTGTCGGGGAACCGTGCAGAAACGGTGCAACCGGGACGGTCCTATTCGCAATCGGCGCAGCGGCCATGCACCTCGATCACCGGGCGCTCGGGCGAAAAGCCCGCCTTGCGCGCCGCGGTCCGGACGCCCGCGGACAGGCTGTCGTCGTCGATATGCGTGGCCTGGCCGCAATTGTCGCAGACGAGGAAGATGCAATCGTGCAGGCAATCGGGATGCGCGTTGGCCACATAGGCGTTCACGCTTTCGACGCGCCGCGCCAGATTTGCGGTCACGAACAGGTCGAGAATGCGATAGACGCTGTTGGCAGCCACGCGGCGCCCCTGCGCACTCGAGACCGCCTCCGCAATGTCATAGGCCGAAGCAGGCTTGGCGAACCCCGCAAGCGCGTCAAAAACGCTTGCCCGCATATCGGTCCATTGCTCGCCCGACTTCTCGAACGCGATCTTCGCGGCATCGCTGAGCGCGATACCTTCATGCTCGTGATGGTGATGCTGTGCCATGGCCCGAATTTAGGCGCTTGGTGCGCCCGCGGCAAGCTTGGCGATCAAGGTCTAGAGCGTCGCGCGCCGGTTGAGATCGTGGCCGAGCGCGAGGATGCCCACGCCGATGATCGTATAAACCACCTCGCTGGCGTCATGCGACAGCGTAAGCGCACCCGCCATCACCCCGAGGCCAAGCGCCCCCACGGCAGAGGGCATCATGAAACCATGCTGCCAGATCCCGGTGCCGAGCGCCACGATACCGAACCCGATGGCGAAAATCAGGCCGACCTCATGTATGCGGTGATCGACCAGCAACCCGCCCGCCGAAGCGAGCAGCGCAACCAGTACCGCGCTCGCGATGCAATGCACGACGCACAGCCCCGACAGGCCAATGGCCAATCGGTCAAGCAGTCCAGCACGCGACACGAGGTTGTTCACACACGACTCCAGTTCGAACGCGCCGCATGTGGCACGGTCGCGTGCAAGTTACAACATAACATTTCAGAAAGCCACTGCTGTCACGTACTGGCAGCAGTCGCGCTATGATCGCATCAACGACGTGATTCGGGAGGATTCGCATGCTTGAAGGTGGCTGTCATTGCGGGGCCATTCGCTACCAGGTTTCAGGCGCACCCCAGCATAATGCGCTGTGCCATTGCACCGACTGCCGACGTTCGGCGGGAGCACCGCTTGTCGGATGGGCGCTGTTCGCAGCCGATGCGGTCAAAACAGTGCGTGGCGAACCGCGGACCCATGCATCATCGGAGAATGGCCGCCGCCACTTCTGCCCGGATTGCGGTACCGGGCTGTTCTACACCAACGAAGCTATTTTCCCGGGCATGATCGATATCCAGTCGGCCACGCTCGACGATCCCGACGCGATCGGTAAGCCCTCGGCGCAGATCCAGGTTGCCGAGCGCATCGGCTGGATGGCCGAGGCGCACGCGCTTCCCGAATTCGCCCGCTATCCCGAAGGCTAGAAGCACCGCATGCCCTTGTGCCTGTGAACGTGCCGCGGCATAGCCGCGGGCCATGTCGTTTGCCCGTCCCGCAAGTCCGGCGCCACAGCCGGCCAAACTGGCGCGCTGGCTCGCCTGCGTCGCCGTACTCGTCTTCCTCATCGTCGTCGTGGGGGGCATCACGCGCCTGACCGAATCGGGGCTGTCGATCACCGAGTGGAAGCCGATCAGCGGCATCATCCCGCCGCTGACCGACGCGGCGTGGCATGCCGAGTTCGACGCGTACAAGCGCATCCCCGAATATCAGCAGATCAACAACGGGATGAACCTTGCCGAATTCAAGCACATCTTCTTCTGGGAATATATCCATCGCCTGCTCGGCCGGCTGATCGGACTCGCCTTTGCGCTGCCGATGCTCTGGTTCTGGTGGCGGCGGGCGATTCCGAAGGGCTATGGCCCGCGCCTGACTGCGTTGCTTGCTCTGGGCGGACTACAGGGTGCCATCGGCTGGTGGATGGTGTCGTCGGGGCTCGTCGAGCGCACCGATGTCAGCCATATCCGCCTTGCGGTCCACCTGCTGACCGCGTTCACCATTCTCGGCGGGCTTACCTGGACCGCGATGGATCTGGCGACGCTTGCGCGATATCCGAACGCGAAGCCCGCGCGAATGACGGGTTTCGCTGCCTTTGCGCTGATCATTCTGTTCCTGCAGCTGCTGCTCGGCGCGTTCACCGCAGGGCTCAATGCGGGCTTTGCCTTTTCGAGCTGGCCCAAGATGGGCGACGAATGGTTCCCCTCGGCGACACCGATGCTCGAGCCCTTTTTGCGCAATCTGGTCGACAACCCGATCGTGGTGCAGTTCGTCCACCGCTGGTTCGCATGGATCGCGGGCGGCGTACTCGTGCTGCTCGGCCTGCGCTGCCGCTGGATGGGCAGGCCCGCGGCGATGACCAACCTCACGATGCTTGTCCTGCTCCAGATCGCGCTTGGCATCGCGACGCTGCTGACGGGCGTGAACATCATCATCGCCACCGCGCACCAGGCGGTCGGCGCGCTCCTCGTCATCGCGGCCACGATCGCCGCCTTCACGCTGGGACAACGCCGGGGATGAGCGCGATCGTCACCGTCTATGCGGTTTTCGGATCGCAGGAAGAGGCCGAGCGGATCGGGGCGACGGTGATCGGGGAAAGGCTGGCGGCGTGTGTCAATATCCTCGCGCCGTGCCAGTCGATCTACCGCTGGGAGGGCACGGTCGAACACGCGACTGAAGTCCCCGCCCTGTTCAAGACCACAGGCGAGGGTGCGAAGGCGCTGGTGGCGCGGATTGCGGTACTGCACAGCTATGACGTGCCCGCGATAACCGTCTGGCCAATCGCGCACACGCCCGATAGCTATGCCGACTGGGTGAAGCGCGAAACGGGGGACTGACCGCATGGCGAGGCGTCCATGGGCCATATCGGCACTTTCACTGCTGCTCCCCTGTCCCGCGCTCGCGCAGCCCGTCGCTGCCAGCTTCACGCCACCCGTCGACCGCGAGATCCGCTTCGAGGTGATCGAGACGCGCCACCGTCAGGGCAACCCGCTGGTCTTCAAACTCGACCAGCGCGCGCGCTTCGCCCGCGAGGGCAGCGGCTATCGGATGACGGTGACGCTGCATTCGGCGAAGGCGGACGCTCCCGCCGCCATCGCACAGCGCTTCGATGCTGCCTTCCGTCCCTTTGTCGGGCTCGAAACCACGCTGCTGCTGTCGCACGAGGGCAAACCGCTGGGGCTGGCCGATGAGGCGGCAACGTGGAGCCGGGTGCTCGCCGCGATCGAAAAGCTCAGGGCGGAAGCCGCGCTCAAGCCCGCGATCGCCAACGGCATCGAATCCGTCCTTGCCAGCATCGCTGCATTGCCGCCCGAGGCGCGCTCGGCCAAGCTGATGGAGAATCTGCTTCGGCTCGTCGGCTATGCGCTACCGCCCGTGGCGCCGGGCGACACTGTCGAGAGCGGCGACGCGCGCGAAGGCGCCTCGGCGACGCTCAAGGCCGTGGACCACAGCACGCTGACCTATACCGTCCGGACCAGCCGCCAGTTGCAGGGCAACGCGACGCTTGCAAGCGACGGCGAACTCGTCGTCGAGCGCGCGACGGGCCTGCTGCTCCGCTCGAGCACGCGCGAGCGCGTGGTGACCGGCGTCCGGACCGCAGGCGATGAGCCCGATGCGGTGATCGACGTCAAACGCCTCCAATGACCTTAGGGTATCATAATACCCGTTTGTAATCCCGCGGTTTCGCTTGACTTAAGCACCACAACACGTCATCAGGCCGCCGTTCGCACCGCCCCGTCACACGGGCGGTTCGTTTGTTTTCATTGCATGAGGTCTAGCACCATGAAGGCGCTGATGAAGACCACCAAGTCGATCAAGCCGGCTGAGGTGGAAAAGAAGTGGCATCTTATCGATGCCGATGGCCTGGTGGTCGGTCGCGTTGCGACGATCATTGCCAATATCCTCCGCGGCAAGACCAAGACGAGCTTCACCCCGCACGTCGATTGCGGTGACAATGTCATCGTCATCAACGCGGACAAGGTGCGCTTCACCGGCAAGAAGCTGCAGGACAAGGTCTATTACAAGCACACCGGCTATGCGGGCGGCATCAAGTCGATCACCGCGGGCAAAGTGCTCGAGGGCCGTTTCCCCGAGCGCGTGCTTGAAAAGGCGGTCGAGCGCATGATCCCGCGCGGTCCGCTGGGCCGCCAGCAGATGCGCAACCTGCGCATCTATTCGGGCGCCGAGCACCCGCATGAGGGCCTGAACCCGACCGTGCTCGACGTCGCTGCCATGAACCGCAAGAACAAGGTGGGCGCATAATGTCCGATACCCGTCAATCGCTGTCCGACCTCAAGGACATCGCCGCCGGCGCCGCGGCTGAAGCTCCCGTCGCCGTCACCGCCGCTTTCGACGCGCCCGTCCAGCCTGCCGCGCCACTGCGCGAGAAGGAAGTCGACGCGCAGGGCCGTGCCTATGCCACCGGCCGCCGCAAGGACGCGGTTGCCCGCGTCTGGCTGAAGCCCGGCACCGGCAAGATCACGGTCAACGGCCGCGATCAGGAAATCTATTTCGCACGCCCCACGCTGCGCCTCGTTATCAACCAGCCCTTCGGCGTCTCGGACCGCGAGGGCCAGTATGACGTCGTCTGCACCGTCAAGGGCGGCGGCCTTTCGGGCCAGGCCGGCGCGGTCAAGCACGGTATCGCGCAGGCACTGTCGAAGTTCGAGCCCGCGCTGCGCGGCGCGGTCAAGACGGCGGGCTTCCTGACCCGCGACAGCCGTACCGTCGAGCGCAAGAAGTACGGCAAGGCCAAGGCCCGTCGCAGCTTCCAGTTCTCGAAGCGCTGATCCGGCGCCGACATACGGAACAGACAAAGGGCGGTGCCGCTGGCGCCGCCCTTTTTCGTTGGGCATATTGCCCAAGCCCACCGGTAGGACTGGCATGACCCCACGCGAACTGATCGATACCGCGAAGATCCCCGGCGGCGAGGAACTGCGACTGTTCCGGCGCGGCAGGGACTTCATGATCGTGCTCGACCGCAACGAGCTGATGAGCACGCGGATGAGCGGGTCGGAAGAGGCGCTGGCCGTGATGACGTGCGCGCGCCTCGGCAGGCGCAAGGCACCGCATCTGCTGATCGGCGGTTATGGCATGGGCTTCACGCTGCGCGCGGCGCTTGCGGCGCTGCCCGGCGACGCGCAGCTGACCGTGGCCGAACTGGTTCCCGAGATCATCGCATGGGCGCGCGGTCCGATGGCGGAGCTCGCCGCCGGCTGCCTTGATGATCCGCGTGTGCGGCTGTTCCAGGGCGACGTAGTCGCGCCGATCGCGGGGGCGCGAGAGACGTTCGACGCGATTCTGCTCGACGTCGACAACGGCCCCGACGGGCTGACGCGCGATTCGAACGACCGGCTCTATTCGATGCGCGGACTGGCCGCGGCGCGCGCGGCCCTCAAGCCCGGCGGTGTCCTCGCGATCTGGTCGGCGGCGCCAGACCCGGCGTTCACCCGCCGGCTGAAGGATGCGGGCTTCCTCACCGAGGAGGTCGCGGTGCGTGCGCGCAGCAACGGCAAGGGGGCGCATCACGTGATCTGGTTCGCGACAAGGGCCGGGCGCTGAGAAACACCGTCCGCAGCCCATACCGCGACGCGTGTACCCGACCAAATTTTCGTTTCGCAGCACGCCCCGTCCCGGCGCGTTAACCATTCGCCGTTCCGCCCGGGCGGCGCAATTGACTTGCCGCCCGCTCCCCATCATCTGCTTGACATATATCAAAGGCAAGCGCGTGGTTGCGGGTCAGAGACGGACAGCACGCTAGTCGGGGGGTGATCAGAGACGCGCATTTGCGCGCTTCCGCGACACCGACCGCCCATATCCGGACGTAGATGTTCAGTACGCTTTGCGTGCGCGGCTTTGCTGCCGCGTTGCTTTTCCTCGCCGCCGTGACGGCCGCTCCGTCTTTCGCCTCAACGGTGCCTGCTACCTCGGTGGCGACACCCGCCGCCGTTGCAGCACCCGCCGCCACGATCACGTCGACGGTACAGCCGACCGCCGGGACGATCCGGCTTCCCGCTGTGTCGCAGCCCGCGCCCGCAGCCCGGGCCGCCCTTTCACTCCATGATCGCGTGCTCGCCTTTGTCGATTATGGCAAACAGGATGAGCAGCTCGAATGCCTTGCCGGCGCGGTCTATTTCGAGGCGCGCGGCGAACCGCTCGAGGGCCAGCTTGCCGTGGCGCAAGTCGTGCTCAACCGCGCCGCCTCCGGCGTCTACCCCCCGTCGATCTGCGACGTCGTGACCCAGCCCGCGCAATTCTCGTTCATCCGTGGGGGCAAATTCCCGAAGATCGACAAAAGCAGCGACCTTTGGCATCGCGCGCTCGCGATCGCGGACATCGCACGCAAGAAGCTGGCCCGGGAAATCGAGTCCGACGTGCTGTGGTATCACGCAAATTATGTCGCGCCGTCATGGGGACGCCGCCTCACCCGCGTCGCGCAGCTCGGCCGCCACATTTTCTATAACTGACGCCCGCTATTCGGCGCGCTCAACCGCCGCGAGCGCATCGGGGCTCCACCCCCCGCCCATCGCCTGATAGAGCGCGATCAGCGCGTTGAGCTCCTCGGCGCGTGTCTGCACGAGGACGAGTTCGGCCGCGAGCAGGCCGCGCTGCGCGTCGAGCTGCTCGAGATAAGGCGAATAGCCCGCACGGTAGCGGTTGGTGGCGAGCTGCAGCGCGGCGGCGAGCGCGTCGCGCTGCGCGCGGACATGCTCGAACTGTTCGGAAAGTCGCTTCTCGGCAGCCAGATTGTCCTCGACCTCGCGAAAGGCGGCCAGCGCGGCGCGACGATAGACGAACGCCGCCTGATCACGCTGTGCCGCGGCACTTTCGGCCTGCGCGGTGAGCCGCCCACCCTCGAAGATGGGCGCGAGGACACTGCCGCCAACCGACCAGATCGTGATCGGGTCGCCGAGCAGCGTCGAGAAGGCCGCGCCCGCCGCGCCGCTCAATCGCAGCTGCGGCAGGAACCGCTTGCGCGCGGCCGCCAGCGATTTGTCGGCGGCTGCAAGCTGATACTCGGCCTGCGCAATATCAGGGCGCCGACGTAGCAGGTCTGAAGGCAAGCCCTCGGGGATGGCGGGTTCGGCCAGTTCGAATAGCGGAACACCGCGCTCGATCGGACCGGGAGTTTCCCCGACGAGCTGGCGGAGCGCATTTTCCTGGCGCGCGATGTTGAGCTCGATCTGGGGAATGATTAACGCCGCGCCCTGATATTCGGCCTCGGCCTGGCGCAGTTCGAGCAGTGGCGAATAGCCGGTCGAAGTGCGCGAGCGCGCGAGGCGCATCGCCTCCGCGCGCGATTCGAGCGTGCGCCGCGTCACCTCCAGCCGCGCGTCGAGCGCGCGCAGCGTGACATAGCCACTGGCGGCGGCCGACGCGACCGCGAGTTCGATCGTGTCATGCGCCGCGCGGCTGGCAAGCCAGGCCGCCCTGCCCGCCGCCGCCTGATCGGCGAGGCGCCCGAACAGGTCGACTTCATAGGCGGCCAGGAACTGCGGCTGCGCCGCGGTCTGCTCGACGGGCTGGCCAAAGGCATTGACGCTACGCGAACGTGCTGCAGCCGCTCCGGCATCGAGCGTTGGCAGCAGCAGCGAGCGCGCCGCCATTTCCTGCGCACGCGCATCACGCACGCGCGCTGAGGCGATGGCGATTTCGGTGTTGTTGGCGATCGCGCGTTCGACGAGGCGCGTCAGCACGGGATCGCCGAACGCCTGCCACCACGCGCGATCGAGCGGTGCCGTGGACGTAACATCGGTGCGCCACTGCGCGGCGGGCTCAAGGGGGGAGACCTGAGCGGTTTCGATCGCGGGGCCCGCACAGGCGGATAACGGGAGGGCGGCGGCGAGCAGCAGCATGGTTGCGCGCTTCGGCATCATCAGTCCCTCGTGTAGATCCGCGCGACCACCGACATGCCCGGACGCAATCGCGCCGCGAGTTCCTGGCCCCGATCGATCCTGATCCTGACCGCGATCCGCTGCGCCACCTTCACGAAATTGCCCGTCGCATTGTCCGGCTTGATCACCGTGAACTCCGAGCCCGCAGCGGGCGCCATGTTCTCGACCCGGCCGGTGAGCTTCGCGCCGCCAAGCGCATCGACACGAAAGCTGGCGCGCTGGCCGATCCGCATTTTGTGCGTCTGCGCTTCCTTGAAGTTCGCGATGACCCAGCGCTCGTTGGGAACGAGGAACATGAGCTGCGTGCCCGCGGTGACGAACTGGCCGTTGCGCACGCCGATCTCGCTCAGCTGGCCCGGCTCGGGTGCGCGGATGACGGTATGGTCGAGGTCGATCTCGGCAAGGTGGAGTTGCGCGCGCGCGCCCTCGACACCGGCCTTGAGCCCGCCGCGACCGACCGTGACCGATCGGATGTCCTGTCGCGCGATCTCGCGCGCCGCATGCGCCTGCCTCAGCTGTGTCTGCGCCTGTCGAAGCGCGGCACGCGTCTGATCACGCTCGCGCGTGGCAATCGAGCCGTCAGCGACCAGCGCGTCAGCACGGCGCATATCGGCCTCTGCGCGCAGCAATTGCGCCTCGGCATTGGCGATTGCGGCATCCTGTGCCAGCGCGTTGGCCTCACGCGAGCGCTCTGCCTGCGTCGAATTGTCAAGGTTGGCTATCTGCGCCGAGACGTTCGCGCTCCCCTGCTCGACGCGCGCGCGATAGATACGATCCTCGATGCGGACGAGCACCTGTCCCGGCTGCACCTGCTGGAAATCCTGGACGGGGACCGCGGTCACGTAACCCGAGACCTGTGGACTGATGATCGTGGTGCGCCCACGCACATAGGCATTGTCGGTCTGCTCGACCCAGCCCGCAAAGGGCGGAAGCCGCCACGCGTAAAGGATGGTAAGGATCGCGGCGAGCACGAGCAGCAAAATAACCGCGATCGTCTTGCGATCCTTGAGCGGCGGGCGCCACGACGCGGGGGCGGGCTCAGCTGGTAGATTTTCACTAGCAACGGATTCGGACATGGGGGCTGCCGCCTTTTGTTCTTCGTCTTCTTTCATCACGTGCGCTTCGCGTTGCTTTGCTCAGCCGCTGCCGCCGCCATTGCCTGCATGCGCTCCGCCAGCACCACAACGGGCGATCGCTCGCCAAGCCGCCACATGCGGAACTGGATCATGACACCCCACACAAAGGCAAGACACGCCAGAACCCCGATCAGCATGAACACGTCGTTATACGCAAGGACATTTGCCTCACGCGTGATCTGTGCGCTCAGGAGCTGGGCGCCCTGGGCGTTGGACAGCACGGGATCGGTCACCACCCCGCTCACGGCGCGTGCGCCTCCCGCGATACGCTGGGCGACCTGCGGATCGGTCATCACGATGTGCTGGACGAGCTCATGTGAATGGAATTTCTCCCGGATCGTCTGGAAGGTGCCGAGAAAGGCCGGGCCGATCAGGCCACCAAGATTCTGCGTCGCGCCGAAGATCACGATCCAGCTGATGAAATGCTGGGGCCCGGCAAGCAACGTGCGCGCGATGCCGATGATCATCGCGGGCCCGATGAAATAGAGCGCGGCAAAGGCGATCAGCGCCTGGCTGAAATAGAGATTGTGCGGCCGCGTCAGATTGGTGGCACCCGCATCCATGAAGGCGCCGATCGCGATCAGCACGCAGGCGATACGGATCGGCCGGCCGAGATTCGCCGGATTGAAGGTCAGGATTGCAGTGGCCATCCCCGCCAGCGAGGCGAGGCAGACGATAATGTAGAGCGTCTGATATTGATCGGTCGACATTCCGAGCGCGGAGAGAAGGCCGATCGAGCCGAAGGTCTGCTCGGACAGCAGGATGCGGACCGAGATCGCGATGAAAGCGATGCGCATGATTTCGCGCGTTCCCATCCAGCGCGTGTGGAGCAGCGGATTGGCGCGGTAGTGCTCGACGAACAATGCCGCGCCCAGGAGGATGATCGCGCCGACCAGCGCCCAGCCGATCCACGCCGCATCGGTCCACCATACGATCCTGCCGAGCGCGAGCACCGAGCAAAACAGCACTATGCCGGGAAAGAACAGCGCGACGGTCACCAAATCGGTCTTCTCGAAAACCTTGCTGCGTTCGCTTGGGGGCAACGGCAGCGCGAGCAGCGCAGCAAGCGTCGCGAGCGCCAGTCCGAGCTCGAAGAAATAGCCCATGCGCCAGTCGCCCCATTCGAGCAGCGAGGGTGCGAGCACGCGCGCGAGCGGCACCGCGAGTTGCGGGAAACTGACACCGAGCGCGACGCCCAGCAGGCGCTTGGGAGCGGGCATCGCCTGCAACATGCAGAGCACGCAAAGCGTCGTGAGGCCGCTCGCCGCGATGCCGCTGACCGCGCGGATCAGCAGCGCGCTCCAGAATTCATGGACGAAGAGATGCGCCAGCGTCGACAGCGCGTAGATGCCGAGAATCCAGCGCACGAAGGGCTGCAGGCCGAACTGCATGCGTAATTTGATCAGCAGCAGATTGGCGCAGATGTTGGTCATCACATAGGCCGCCGACAGCCACTGGGCCTCGTCGCTGTAGAGGCCGAGCGATCCCTGCAGGAAACTGAGATTGGTCGTGATGAGCGCATTGCCCAGCCCGCCGGTGATGCCGGCAAGCGCGCCGATCAGGAAATAGCTGACCTGCCTGCGGACAGGGTGATCGGGATTGAAAGGAGACCCGGGCAGGGTCGGCCGTTCATGCGGCTTGAATTGATAGGGCGTCGATGCGGCCATGGACGCGCTGTCCCCGAATAGGTGCGACTCGTCCGCCTTATCCGCCCCGTCTGAGGCAATTGCAACGTGCCATGTTGCAGTGCGGCACGTGGCTTGCGGCGATCGATCGGGCGTGGCAGCAAATTATCATGAAATGGACAATGGCGCTTGCGGTCGTCCTCGTCGCGACCATCGTGGCGGCCCCGCTATGGCTTGGCGGGACGACCGCACCGGGCCTGCTCAACCTTGCGCACCGCATGACGCTGGGCGGCGCCGGTACCAGACGCGTGCTGCATGGAGTCGCCTATGGCGCAGGTCCGCGGCACAGACTGGATGTGTATCGTCCCGCCGATCCTGCAACCGACGCGCTGCCTGTGCTCGTCTTCTTCTATGGCGGCGGGTGGGACAGCGGGCGCCGTCAGGATTATCGCTTCGCCGCGGAAGCCTATGCGGCGCGGGGCTTCCTCGTGATCTTGCCCGATTACCGGCTCGTGCCCGAAGTCCGCTTCCCCGGATTTGTCGAGGACGCCGCGGCGGCGGTGCGATGGGCGCACGACAATGCCGGGCAATTGGGCGGCGATCCTGAGCGAATGGTACTCGCGGGTCATTCGGCGGGCGCACATATCGCGATGCTGTTGGCACTCGATCCTCAATGGCTGACCAATGCCGGCGTCGATCCCCGGCGGGTGCGCGCCGCCGCCGGACTTGCCGGTCCATACGACTTTTACCCCTTCACCACCGCGGCCGCGATCGAGGCGTTCAAGGGCGCGCCTGACCCGCGAGCGACCCAGCCCATCAATTTCGCGCGCCGCGACGCGCCGCCACTCTGGCTCGCGACGGGCTCGGAAGACACCGTCGTCAGGCCGCGCAACAGCCGCGCGCTCGCCGCCGCCCAGTCGCGCTTCGGTGTGGCCGAATATCGCGAATATCCCGGGCTCGATCACAGCGATAGCATCATGGCGCTGGCCCGGCCCTTTCGGGGAAAGGCACCGGTTCTGGCTGAAAGCACCGCATTTCTGAAAGCGCATGTCGCGCCGCGCGCAAAGCTCGGGCAGCAGTCCGTCACGGCCGAGGCGTCGCAATAGGGCCGCCATGTCTGAGGCATGGCGGCCCTACGGCGTTCCCGAGGTGACCCTCGATGCAATCATTTCTATCTCGAAACGAATAGGTTACGCCATACGCCAAACGGGTTAGACCTTATGCCGCCAAATTCGCAGCGACGCTGTTGACGCCGCTGCCCCTGTCGTGGCACTTGGCGAACGTCTCGCCAGCCTCGCTGCAGAACGGCCTGCAAAACAGGGAGCGACGAGAACACGCAAAGCCGCGGAAATTACGGCATTGCGGGTGTAGCTCAATGGCAGAGCAGAAGCTTCCCAAGCTTACGACGAGGGTTCGATTCCCTTCACCCGCTCCAGTCTTCCGGCCGGTCAGGCAAGCGCCTCGCCACTGAGCCGCTGAGCGTCGGCGAGCAGAAGCCGCATATTCTCATCGGCGCTGCGGCGTCCCCTGCACTGGCCCTCCACCGCGACGCGAAGCTTCATCGCCATCGCGGCGATCGATGGCGCGGGGGTGGCAAGCATGTCATCAACAGCGTCGTTCACGACACCGACCAGAACATCGTGGCGCGCCCTGACCGGTTCGAACACCGCACGCGCCTTTTCGATCTGCATCTGCGCGATCGTGCCTTCGCGGGGCTCGGACTCGCCAGGCCATTTGGCGCGCACCGCCATGAAGGTGCGCCGCGCGGGTTCGAGGAACTCCTGGTCGAAGCCATGCAACTCGGCCATCGCCTGTTCGAAGGCGGCGCTCACATTTTTCCAGCGGCTCAGGCTGACCGGCGCAGTCTGAAAGGCCAGACGCGTCGTGTTGTAGACTTTCATCATCCCACGCTCTCTAGGCTTCCCCGTCAGTGAATAACGACGCACGCCGGCTGACAATGTTCCCGGCAGCCCGGACGCGACGGATCGACCCGATCGGGCGACCAACACGCTTTCGCATTGGCCTTTGGGCGCGGCTGCGATATGCGGACAGCGACGCGCCGGTGCCCGGCAAGGGCATAATAGGGAATGCGGTGAAACTCCGCGGCTGTCCCTGCAACTGTAAGCGGCGAGCGTGATGGACACGCCCTTCGGGATTCTCCCGGCGGGCAGCCACTGGAGCCGAGGCTCCGGGAAGGCCCTGCACCACGTGACGACCCGCGAGCCAGGAGACCTGCCGGAGCGTGTCGCTCTTGCTTTGACCCAGGGGCTGGTCAGGGCACGGATATCCGTCGGGCGACGCCAGTGACTGGAGGAGCCGCATGACCGATACCGACACCGACGCGCAGCAGCGTCACAAGGAAAAGATGCAGAAGGTGCAGGCCGCGCACCGCAAGCGCGTGGCGGCAGCGACGCGGGAAAAGGGCCTCGTCATCGTCCATACCGGCCCGGGCAAGGGCAAGACCACCGCCGCGCTTGGCCTCGCCGTTCGCGCAATGGGGCACGGGATGAAAGTGGGCGTCGTCCAGTTCATCAAGGGCGCGATGAAGACGGGCGAGAAGGCTGTCTTCGACGCCTTTCCCGACCAGATCGAGTTCAAGCCGATGGGCGAAGGCTTCACCTGGGACACACAGGATCGCGCGCGCGACACCGAGATCGCGCGGATCGCATGGGACGAGGTGAAGCGGATGCTGGGTGATCCCGCCTATGGCCTCGTCATCGCCGACGAGCTCAACATCGTGCTGCGCTACGACTATCTGCCGGTCGACGAGGTGCTCGACGCGATCGCGGCTAAGCCCGGGATGACGCATTTCGTGATCACCGGCCGCAACGCGCCCGAGGCGCTGATCGAGGCGGCCGACCTCATCACTGAGATGGCGCAGGTCAAGCACCCCTTCCGCGCCGGGATCAAGGCGCAGGCGGGGATCGAGTTCTAGTGGCGCGCGGCGAGTTGTTCGCGCAGCCGCTTCACGGCCGCCGGGTACGACGGCCCGCCGCACACTGTCATCGCCTGGGGCAGGCTGATACGCGGGATGTCGGCGATGGCGGCGTGGTGGAGCATTTCGGTGCCTTGGTCGGTCACGGTATCGGTCGCGCTCTCGACGATCAGATAGTCGGGCCGCGCGGCCACCATCTCCTCGAGCGAGACACGCGCGAGCGCGGGCTTGTCGAGCTTTGTCGCGAGGTTGGTGAGGCCCGTGCGGCGCATCATCTCGTCGACCAGCGTGCCCGTGCCCGTCATGTAGCCGCGGCGCTGGTAATAGGCCGCGACCGGGCGTGGTCCGGTTCTCGCGACTGGCGCCGCAATCTCGGCTTCCATGCGACGGATCAGCGCCTCGCCGCGCTCGACATGGCCAAGCGCCTTTGCCACCTCGCGCACCTGCACGACGATCTGCGTCCAGCTCTCCGCGGGCGGAAGGTCGAGAAAGGCGACGTCGTGCCCCTTCAGCAGCGCGAGCGTGTCGTGGCGCTGATAGGGACTGGCGATGATCAGGTCGGGCTCGAGCGCGAGCACTTCCTCGGCGCTGCCGCGGCTGATCGAAAAATGCTGCGCCTGCCGCGCCAGCCAGGACATTTCGGGATCGCGCGCATTGTGCGTCAGCGAAGCGATCTGCCCGGGATCCGCCAGCGCCATGATGTACTGATCCGCACACAGGTTCAGCGAAACGACGCGGCGCGGTGTGGTCTCGGCGGCGGGCATGGTCGCAAGGCCGAGCGCGGCGAACATCGAGGCGAAGAAGGCGGTGATCGTTTCGAACATGCGCGCTTGGTGACGCTAAACGGCGCTGCGATCAAGGTCCTCCCCGGAACGGGGAGGGGGACCGCCGGAACGGCGGTGGAGGGGCTGGTCGAAGGCCGCTCCATTTCGCGACTGCCCCTCCACCAGCCTGCGGCTGGTCCCCCTCCCCGTGCCGGGGAGGATCTGGGGCGATGAACCGCGCGTTTCTTCTCGGCGGACTGGCGTTGCTCGCGCTCGGCGCCGGTTTCGCATCGCTCGCGATCGGGCCGGCCGATCTTCCGCTGGCGCGCATCATCGCCGCCGCAACGGGCGCCGACGACAGGATCGCCACGACCATCCTGTTCGAGTTGCGCCTGCCGCGCATGCTACTCGCGTTGATCGTCGGCGGGATGCTTGGCGGCGCTGGCGCGGCGCTGCAGGGCTATCTCCGCAACCCGCTTGCCGAACCCTCGGTGATCGGCGCCTCGACCAGCGCATCGCTGGGTGCGGTGATCGCGCTCTATTTCGGCTTCGCACAGATGCACGCGGCGATCCTTCCGCTGTTCGCGATCCTTGGCGCACTCGCCTCGCTCGTCGCGCTGTTCGCCTTTTCCGGCAGGTCGGAGAGCCCACTGACGCTGATCCTCGCGGGGATCGCGATCAGCACGCTCGCGACCGCCGGGGTCAGCCTCGCGCTCAACCTGTCGCCCAATCCCTTTGCAGCGATGGAGATCACCAACTGGCTGCTGGGTGCGCTTGAGGACCGGTCCTTCCAGCATGTCTGGATCGCACTGCCCTGCGTCGTGATCGGGCTCGTATTGCTGCTGTGGAACGGGCGCGCGCTCGATGCGCTGACGCTGGGCGAGGACGGTGCGCGCGCGCTGGGTGTATCCTTGCGAAGGACGCGGCTGAGGCTGCTGATCGGCGTCGCGATCGGCGTGGGTGGCGCCGTCGCGGTGTCGGGATCGATCGGGTTCATCGGGCTCATCGTGCCGCACCTCGTCCGCCCGCTCACCGACCGCAGCCCGAGCGCGGTGCTGCTCCCCGCGGCGCTGGGCGGCGCGGCCTTGCTGGTGACGGCCGACATCCTCGTTCGCATCATCCCGACGACCAACGAACTCAAGCTCGGCGTGGTGACCGCATTTCTGGGTGTCCCCGTCTTCCTCTTCCACCTCGCACGGGAGCGCCGGCTATGGTGACGCTTTCGATCAACGATCTGCACGTCGCGCTGGGCAAACGCGCGGTGCTCCACGGTATCGACGCTGAACTCCAGGGCGGCCAGCTCGTCGGGATCATCGGCCCCAATGGCGCTGGCAAGTCGACGCTCGCGCGCGCGGTGCTGCACCTCGTCGAGCCCATGGGCGGCACGATCCTTCTCGATGGTGCGGAGGTCACGACAATGTCGCGCGACGCGATCGCGCGGCGCATCGCCTATCTGCCACAGGGCCAGACGCTCCACTGGCCGCTCACCGTCGAGCGGCTGGTCGGGCTCGGCCGCCTCCCCCATCTCGCGCCCTTTTCGCGGCTGACCGACGCCGACGGCGCGGCAATCGCGCGCGCGATGGAGCAGGCCGATGTGACCACGCTCGCGCACCGCAACGCGCTCGAGCTGTCGGGCGGCGAGCGCGCCCGCGTGCTGCTCGCGCGCGCACTCGCGGTGGAGGCTGATATACTAATCGCTGACGAGCCGCTCGCAGCGCTCGACCCCGGACACCAGTTGCAGGTGATGGACCTGCTCGCCGCCCAGGCGCATGCCGGCAAGCTCGTGATCGCGGTGCTCCACGACCTCACCATGGCAGCGCGCTATTGCGACCGGCTGCTGCTCGTCGACCAGGGCCAGCTCGTCGCCGATGGCAATGCCGATGCGGTGCTGACCGAGGCGCTGCTCGAACGCGTCTATGGCGTGCGCGCATGGACGGGCGCGGGCAACGGCCATCGGATCATCGTGCCGATGGAGCTGACCTGAGCCCCGCCCCGCTTGACCC
>NZ_JBYSXE010000019.1:0-59695 GCF_058781925.1 Sphingobium sp. FW306-1B-F04DB
TCGCCGTCCTCTTCGGCGACAGGTTCACGGTCTGATGAACGAAACTGGCCTCGCGCACAAAATTCCTGACAGTCCCCACCAGAAAATCGCTCTTCGCGCTGTTGGCTACAATGCGACTTCGCGCAGCGCCCAGGTTGGAGGCCACAAACAACGCAACGGACACATCCCCGCACGCCTGCAATGCACGCCAAACCACTGCCGCCACCGCCAAGTAAAAAACCCTGGACCGCCGGGATTGGGCGCATTGCGAACCGGCTTGCCGATCCGCTCAGTATCGTACCGGCCAGGCGGCGATGCGATCAAAGATCGCGGTTCCCGCCTCACGGAATTCCTCGATGCCGAACTTCTCGACCACGCGATCTTGCGCGGCCGTTCCCATCTGCCTGGCGACAAGCGGATTGGAGACCAGGATTTGGATCGCAATCGCCAGCGCTGCGTCATCGCCCGAGGCGACGATCAATCCGCTTTTTCCATGTTCGACCGTGAAGGGCATTTCGCCAACGGATGAGACGATCACCGGCAGCCCCGCCTGCATGGCCTCGTGCGCAGCGATGCACAATCCTTCTGCGCGCGATGGTTGAACATAGGCGTGACATCGGGCGAGAAAGTCGCTCGGCCGATCCTGGTAGCCGGCGAGGACAAAATTGTGGACGCCCGCGTTCCGGGCCTTCTCCTCAAGCGCGGCGCGCTCGCTTCCCTCGCCGCCCACAACGACTTCAAACCGCTCGCAAAGCGCCGGATACTCGCGCGAGAGATGCGCCAGCGCCTCGATCAATGTATCATAGCCCTTGTTCGGGTGCAGCCGTCCGAGGCTGCCAATCCGGAAAACCTCTCCAGGCTTGTATCGAGGCAACGCCCGGTCAGGCCTGCTGGCGATGATCAGCGGCCAGACCACCATATGCTCCGGAGAGACCCCAAGCCGCTCGATCGACAGCTGCGCAACCGATCGGGAGTCGGCGATCCATAGCCGCGTAAGCGCCCGGGTCCGCTTCAACCAAGCCAGGTTGGCGGGCTTCAGAAAGGCGTTGTGCTGCCAGCTGACGACCGGCACGCGCAGAAGCTTGCCCATGACCTGTCCGATCAGCGTGGCCTGGGTCAACGAAGTCCAGATGATCGTCGGCCGGTATTCGCGAAGCTCGGTGAACACCCATCGCGCCGCCGCGAGATGCTCAGCCTTGCCGGCCTCAGAAACGCGATAATCGAGACCCGCCGCATCAAGCGCCGCAGCTGCGCGGCCATCGCGTCGCGACAGCGCGAAAAGCCGCACGTCCGCGCCGAGTTCGCGCAAGAGTCCGGTCACCACCGGAACCGGGAGCGCCGCGCCGCCTCCTTCCAGGGAATTGATGACATAGGCGATCCGCACGGCTCAGATCCCTGCCGTTGGCGTGGCCGGGGCCACGGTGCGTCTGGAGATTTCACGTCCCACGAAAAAGATCAGCAGCGCCGCCGCAAGCAATCCCTGGACGACCGCGTAGATGCCGGCCCCATGCAGACCCTGGTCGAACATCAGCAGCGGCAGCAGCGGATACAGGCCAAGGCTGCTGACCAGATTGGCCGTGACCGACAGGCGGGGCCGCCCCATCGCGACAAGTGCCGAACTGCACGGCGGACCGGCGAGCAGGATCGCCCGGGCAAGTGCGAGCCAGGCGATTATCGCACCGGCGCCGACGAACGCAGGTCCCGCAAGAAGTTCGGCAACCTCCGGCGCGAACAGCGCGAGCAACACGAGTACGGGCACCGCCGAGGCAAGTGCGATGGCGATGCAACGCACCAGTGCGTTGCGAATCCGCGGGCCAGCATCGTGCCGGGCCACGAGCCTGGCGAGTTCGGCATAGGCGGCCTGGCCCAATATCTGCGCGGGTTGGGCGATCACGACGGTCGCGCGCTGGGCGACCGCATAGAGACCCGCGGCCGCCGGACCCAATATCCAACCCACGGTCAGCGGGGCGAGGCGGCCCGCAAGCTCGCTGAACGTGACGTCGAGATTGGCGCCGATCATGAAGCGCCACAATGCGGGGTTTTCGATCAAGGTGCCTCGCGGGCTTCCGAAGAGCCGATGGCCCCGCACCTCGCGGCGCGCCACGACAAGCCCCATGATCCAGAGCGAAAGCCATTCGCCGAGCGCGGCGATCAGCCAGGCGACAAGGAAGCCCTTGAGGCCAAGGCCAGCAAGCGCTGCGATTGCCGCGCCGACGAGGCGGATCAACGCCGGGACCGCATTGTGCCCGCCGAGCAGATCGAAGCGCCCGACCAGTTGAAGGTAGCCCGCGGGTGTCGACCGGACCGATGCCAATACTGCCAGGCTGTAGGGGATAGCGAATGCGAGCGCTGTCGGGGACCAGCCCAGCCTGGGTCCAATCACGGGCGCGAGCAGCGCCGCGATAAGCACGGCCAGCAGCCCCGCCCCCAGTTCGATGATAGCGGTCATCCGAAGCAGGCGAACAAGACGCCCGCTGTCTCCGGCTTCCCTGGCTTGGGCACCATAGCGAACCACCGCGTGCCAGCCCTGGAAATTGACGATCCCCCCGACCGTCACGGTATAGCCATGCACCAGCACCAGAACGCCGTAATCGAGCGGACCGAGCGCACGCGCGGCGATGACCATATAGGCAAGGCTAATCAGACCCGCCGCCGCCTTGCCGCCCAGGAGCAGACCGAGATTGCGGTAGATCCGTCCCACCACGCCGCCCGGGACCCCGGTGTCAGCCATGGCGTGCAAGGCTCATTGTCGGGCGGCCTCGTTTAGCAATGCCCAATATCGCGAGAATCACCTCGGCCGCGCGCTCCGCCGAGGGCCGTCCATCGAGATCGAAGCTCCGCGCAAATAATGCCTCCTGGATCGGGCGATAGGTTTTCTGCTGTCCCAGAATCGCTCTTTCAAGGCCCCGGCCAAGATGCCGGGCATCTCCTATTACCGGGCCCGCCCGCCAATGCGCGAAATTCGGATCGCCTTCATGATCGATCCCATGTGCGTTGAGGAATACGCATGGCCGGGGATTCCCCAGAAATTCGTAGATCTGGCTGCTGACATCTCCGAGATAGATGTCAGCGGCGTTGGTATAGGTCATGTCCGTGGACGCCGCGCTCCCGAGGTCGATGTGGACATTGGCGGCGCGGCGATAGCGATCCGCGATCCGCCCCGGCCGCGCGATCCGCAAAGGGTCGATGCTGACATTGAAGCGCCGCTCGAACAGCATGACATGCGGAGCGAAGATGAGGTTGAACCGATCGCTCCCGGCAAAGAAGTCGAGCACCTTCCTCCCCATAGTGTACCACGAGGACAGATGAGGCGAGCTGTGTGGGTTATACAGCACCGTCGGACGATCATTGCCGAACAGCCTTCGTTCGGGCGAAGCGGCCGCGACATCGAATTTGGGATAGCCAACGACAGAAATCCGGTCCGGATCGAGACCGGTTTCGGCGATGAGCCGCTCCTGAATTTTCGCGCCCGAGACGAGCACATGATCGAATGCGGCGCTCGCCTTGTCGAACCCGATCGCGCGGTCACCCGCGCCGTGGCGCGTATGCACGATCCTAAGGCTGTTCAGACCGTACCGGCTCTTGAGGATGAGCGAGGTCTTTTCCGCAACCACGAGCATGTCAAACCCGCGAAAAAAGTCGAGATTGTCACGGTAAACCAGCAGCTTTTGCGACGGTAGGAGTGCGCCGAAGGCCTTGGCCAGCCCTGTCGAGACGGGCGAGTGAAGACCGAGCTGGATCAACGGAAGGACGCCGCCGATTGCCTGCCCGCCAAGCCGCTCGATCTCCGCAGACAGCCGGCTGTTGGTGGACGCCAGAACCACCTCGACTGGCGCGCCTGTATCCATGAGCGCCAGTGCGATCGGCAGGCTGTGGGCGATCTGATGCGTCTGGTCGTGATTGAAAAGGAACAATATTCGCATTGGCGTTAGACGCCGCGACCAGGGGACTTCCGCACTTCACGCGCCGATAGGTCGAAATATGGGCTTCAGTCCCACACCTTACGTGCGGGTTTGCATGGGCCATGGCGTCGCAGTGTCCACGAAAAGGACACATAATGGCACAGCCTCAGCCGAAAATCGTGGATATCGGGCCACGAATTCCTTCACCCCACCAAAGCCGGGCCGCGTTTGGCGGAAAGCCAGCGATTGCCGCAACGCCGGGACTCTGGACGGCGATCATCCTTGCCGGCCGGCGGCCGGGAGTAGATCCGTTAGCCCAGGCGTTCGAACAGGAATACAAGGCCCTGGTGCCGATATGCGGCATGCCGATGCTTGGGCATGTCGTCGCCGCGCTGCTGGAGGTTCGGCAGATCGGCAGGATCGTCATACTCGCGCAGGCGCCCGAAGAATTGTTTGGCGGATCACTCAAATGGGTTCTCGACAGCCCCAAGGTGCAATTGGCGCCCAGTTGCGACGGTATTTCGCAGAGCATTGCCAATGTTGCAGGAACTGCTCTTGCGCCCTGGCCGCTCCTCATAACGACCGCCGATCACCCATTGCTGACCACGGAGATGGTTGAGAGCTTCCTCGGTCAACCTGGCCAAGCCGATGTGAGCGTCGCGGCCGTCGAACGAAAAACGCTCCTTGCTCGCTATCCCGACAGCAAGCGTACCTGGCTGCATTTTCGGGACGGCGCCTATACGGGCGCAAATCTGTTCGCGCTGCGCAGCGCCCGCACGCGCTCCGCGCTCGAGCTGTGGGCGCGGGCTGAACAGGACCGTAAACAGGCGCTCAAGATGTTCTGGCATTTCGGGCCCATGCTCGCGCTCCGGGCGATAACGCGAACAATCGGCTTCAGCGACGCCCTGGCGCGCGCGGGCGACAGGCTTGGACTGTCGGCAGCGCTCGTGGCGCTCGACATCGCAGAGGCAGGGATCGACGTGGATAAGCTGAGCGACCATTACCTCGCGGAAGAAATCATGCTGAGGCGCCTGCGAAAGCATCGCGGCCGCTGATCGCAAATCCAGTTCGACGACTTCAGGTCGCGATCAGAATGCGACATCGAAACCGATCCTGATGCTCCGGGGTCGAAGCGGTGTGATTTGCATCCGGTCCGCGACGTGAAAGGGATTGCCGAACGAAAAGCGGTTGGCGCGGACATCGCCGATATTGGTGACGTCCAGCGAAAAGCCGTATCGGCCGATGTCGAGCCGGGAACCAAGATTCGCTTCGAAATATTTCCCCTGCTCGATGTCGATCGGCGGCCCGATTCCGAGCTGGGACTCCCCGACATAGCGAAGCGAGGCATCGACCGTCAGGCTTGCATCCGGCGCAATGGGGATGGCGTAAAGCGCCGCTGCACGTGCCCCGGTTCTGGGTATATTCGGGAGTTCCCGGTCCTCGGCATCCGCAAAGGCGGGATCGGGATGGTTGAGAGCGCTGTTGTTGCGGAAAAGCGAAGCTTCCAGCGAAAGCCTGTCGGTGGGCCGCCAGTTCGCATGGGCTTCCAGCCCGTAGATCCGGCCGCTGCCGATATTGGTGGTGAAGGGAAGGCCGCGCGCGTCGATCAGGTCAGCCTGGATATCGGACCAGCGCGCATAGGAGAGTGTGAGTGCGAACGCCAGCGGATCGCGGCGCGCCTCGCCATAACGCAAGCCCGCTTCAACGGTCGCGATCGTGTCCGCTTCGAACCGGCTGGAGGTAGCCGGCGAGGTCGATGCATCGATCGCCAGCCCCCCCGCGCGAAATCCCTCTTGATACCGCGCGAAGAGCAGCATCTTTTGCAGCGGTTTCCAGGAAAGCGCGACCGTCGGGAGGAACCGGTTCTCCGAGCGTGTCGGCTCCATTTCCTCAGCGGCCGGATCGTCAAGCAACTCGCCGGAAAGATGCGAATAGGTGGCACGCCCGCCGAGTGTCGCCGAAACGCCATCGAAAAGCACGAAGCTCACCTCTCCGAAAAGCGCCGCGTCGAACACCTCGTTGCGCACGCCGGTGATCGGATCGGGGCCATCCGGATCGCCAAGCGAGCGATTGATCCGTGACACGTCCTGGATGAGGCTGAGGCCCGCCACCCAGCGACCACCGCCGAAAAATCGGCCGGACAGGCGGGATTCGTGCGAGAGCAGCGATATCTTCGTATCTTCCAGGAAAGCCGCCGGGCCTGAGGTGCCGTCAAACCCCGTCGCGTCGAAGACAGTGCCCAGATCATGCTTGACCCAGCCGCTCGCGGAAACGAGCTCCATGCCGTCCCAGCGCTTGCGCACGACAAATTGCGCAAGCGAATAATCGTTGTCGAACGGCTGGGCGATGGCTGAGCGCCGCGTGAGCGGAGGCAGGTCGCGTTCGGCATATTGGCCGTCCCGGCTGTCGATGTTCTGGACAAGCCAGCCAAGGTCGATCGTCCAGCCATTGCCGGGCTTCACCTGCGCCGATGCACGGCCGCCCCACGTCGTCGCGCGATTCACGTCCTTTAGGCCACGCTCGGCATCGTCGATATAGCCGGGATCGAGCGTGCGATAGCCCACCGCGCGCACCGCGACGCGATCCGCGACGATCGGCAGGTTCAACATGCCGGCCAGGTCGCTGCCATCGGCGCCGTGGCGCGTGCCAGTCCATCCACCCATAAGCCGCGCTCCGAAACCTGCGGCGTCGGGGTCATTGGGCACCAGCCGCAGGATGCCGCCGAGCGACCCGGCGCCATAGAGCGTCCCTTGCGGTCCTTCCAGCACCTCGATCTGCTTGATGTCGTAAAGGTTCAGGTCGGGGTCTGGCGCGTTATAGGCGAGACGGACATCCCCCAGATATTGCCCGACCGTTGCCTGGGAGGGGCCATTGAAACTGCTGTCCGCGACACCCCGGATGAAGAGCTTGTTGCGCCCTGGACCGAGGCTCGTCGAAGCCAGCACAGGCAGGCGTTGCACGATCGCGTCGGTGCCGCGCGTCGTCCGCGTCGTACCGTCCTGCTCCAAATCGAAGATGGCGACACTCGCGGGGTAGTCTTCAAACGCGATGCCGCGCTTGCTGCCTGTCACGATGATCGGGGGCGCTTCAGTCGAAATCGTCGGGCGCGTCGCAGTGGGGGTTGGCCGTCGCGCGGCCTTTGCCGGCGTGCGCCGGGTGTCGCTCGCGCGCACGATAAGCACCGTTTGGCTGTCGACGAAACGGAATGTGAAGCCGCTGTCACGAAGCAGCCGGCGAAGGGCATTGTCTACCGTGAAGCGGCCGCGCAATCCGCGACTGCGCACGCGCGCAATTGCG
Source organism: Sphingobium sp. FW306-1B-F04DB (assembly GCF_058781925.1). Lineage (NCBI taxonomy): Bacteria > Pseudomonadati > Pseudomonadota > Alphaproteobacteria > Sphingomonadales > Sphingobiaceae > Sphingobium > Sphingobium sp. FW306-1B-F04DB. The sequence goes on from NZ_JBYSXE010000019.1 coordinate 7,179, forward strand.
GGGTCGGGCGTGCCGATCGAAGTACCGGTCTGTTTGCCAAGCGCGATGAGTGCGTCGGACAGAGGTCCGGCCGGTATACTGAGATCGTGCGCCCCTGCCGCCTCTGCCGGAGCCGGCAGGACGCTCACCAGGACGGTCGCGCTGATGAGGCTAGTGCGCAGCACGATCTGGCGCGGAAAGCTGCCATCCGGACCCGCTTGGCCTGGCCTCAACGCCAAGCAGGGCGCCAAGTCGCCGGAACAGCTGGTCGCGATCCTTCTCGATCCTAATGGTGCCGGTGAAACGATGCTGCGCGATTTCGGGCGCAGCGGCGACGGGCACACCCAGCGAGCGCGACAAGTCCGCGGCGACGGTGCTGATCGCTGCGTTGCGATAGCTGAGCCGGCCTTCCTTCCAGGTTCCGATCAGCTCGGGCGGCTTGCGGCCCAGTTCGACGGCCCTGCTGCCGTGGCGCGCGTACAACGTCTGTCCCGCCCGGAGCTCGATCGCCTCGCGTCGGGGATTGTAGCGCACCGCCCCTTCCGAGACTTCGACGGTCAGCCCCGCATCATCGCGAACCATATTGAACACGGTGCCGACATCATGGATCTGCTTGTCGCCGGCATGAACCACGAAGGGGTCGGCTTCGTCGTGCACGACGCGGAATCGCGCCTCACCTCGATCAAGTGCGGCATAACGCGCGTTGTTCCTGTCGAGCAGGATGCGCGTTGCTCCGTTCAGCGCCACCTCGCTGCCGTCGCGCAGCGATACGATACGGGTCACGCCGGGCGCGGTCTCGACAGGGTAGATCGAGGATGACGGCGCGAGCAGCGGCCAGACGAGCAGAGAAAGTGCCAAGAGTGCCGCGACAGCGCCGGCGGCCCATGCCCAGCGACGCTTCGGCACGGTCTCGTCTGCCGGCGGCGGTGCATCGTGATCGTCATTCAATCCGGGACGGGGGCTTGCGATCAGGATGTCATCAAGCGCGTCATCTTCCATCACCACCGCGTCATAGGCGGCGTTGTGGGCCGGATCCTGTTCGAGCCAGGCAGTAAAAGCCTCCCAGTCCTCGGCACGCCCATCCTTCAGGCGGATGTGCCAGCCAATCGCGTCGGTGCGGGCCTGTTCCTCAATCCTGGGCGACATATGCTTCTTTCTCGCCTGATGGACGCCGTGGATCGGAACTTTCCGCATCGAGCCGCCGCTGCGCATCCAGCACCGCACGATAAGCGCGCTGAAGGTGCTTTTCCACTGCGCTCAGGCTGATGCCGAAGTCATGCGCGATCTGCTTTTGCGATTCGCCTTCTAAACGAAAGCGCCGAAAGGCAGCCGCCGTCCGTTCGGGCAAGGCGCTGAGAACGGCGTCGACCTGCCTCAGCCGTTCCCGCGCGATCAGCATTTGCTCGGCCGAGAGGCGCTCGCCCACGGTATCCGCGACACTGGTATTGGCTTGCGTCCATGCCTCGTCGCGTAGCACCCGGCGCCGTTCGCCCCTTCGGTGATCGAGGAGGAGGTGGTTCGCCATCTGGTAGAGATAGGCCCGGGGGTGTCCGATGGGCCCGATTGCGAGACCTTCGATCTTCAGGAACAGGTCCTGGATCAAGTCTTCCGCGTCCACTGCGTTCATGCCGCGCGCCGCCAGGAACCGCACGAGTTCCGGCCGCATCGTCATGAAAACCTGTTTCAGGCCGAAATCCGCCATCAAGCCAAACTCCGCGCGGAGCCCGAATCCGGCATTCATCCCTAAAGGATGCGGACGATCCGGACAACTTTCGGACGGAATTCGGCATAGGCGCCCCGTTTGCGCAGCTTGCCGCGGCGGCTCGCGTCGCTCGATTACTATATGCCGGCGGGTCTTCAAACCCGCGCCAGCCGCGATGATGGGCCGATGATGCGGTTTGAACCCGCCCCTGGCGTCTTAGCCCCAACGCACTTTCGGAGGGCAGGAATATGGGCCGGTTGCCGGGTCTCTCCATATGGGGCGCCGCCGTCCTTCTGCTCGCCTTCGATGGCCCCGCGGCGCACGCGGTGATTCCCGCGCCCGAGGCGGCGCGCGAGATTTCAGTGCTCACCTATAATGTTCGCGGACTGCCATGGCCCATTGCCAACGGGCGAAGCGGGGCATTACGTAGCATATCGGCCCGGCTCGCCGCGCTTCGCAAGCAGGGCAGGCAACCGCATATCATTGTCTTGCAGGAAGCATTCACCGCCGACGCGAAGAGGATCGGTCCAGACGCCGGCTACCGCTATGTCGTGAACGGGCCCGCCACAAGTGACGAGATCGAGTGGCCGACGACCTCCGAAGACCGCCGCTTCGTGGCCGGGGCGCGGTGGGTGAAGGGTGAGACCCAAGGAAAATTCATCGACAGCGGGCTTCAGATCCTATCCGACTATCCCGTGCTGTCGGTTCGGCGCGCGCCATTCCCGAAATTCGCCTGCGCCGGTTATGACTGCCTGGCTAACAAGGGCGTGATGATCGTGCTTGTTCGCGTGCCGGGCTTTGTCGCTCCGGTTCAGATTGCGACCACACACCTCAACTCGCGCCCCAGCTCTGGGGTCAGCGACGCGCGCTCGCTCTATGCCTACCAGCGGCAGGTGGATGCACTGGACGGATTCATGCGCGCCAATCGTGATGCCCGGTTCCCGATCGTCTTTGCCGGTGATTTCAATGTGGGCAAGGCCCGGGCGCGAAGGGCGACGCTTTTCCGCCCCGCACAATCCGGCGGCAGGCGTTGGCCCGTTGCCGCCTCCCATGATGCATTGCGCGCCTGTGCGCGTCGCACGCGGTTTGCATTTGACCGGTTCGGCCGGAGCGCGAGGGAGGCTCTGCTGAACGCAGGAGACTGGCAGTTCTTCCAGTCGGGCAGCCTGGCTGCAATTGCTGCGAGTACCATCCAGGTCCCGTTCGGCCGCGAGCGCGACAACCGCATGCTTTCCGAGCATATCGGCTACACGGCGGTCTACCGGCTGATCGGTGAGACCTCCGTACCAGTCCCGGTCACGGCTTGAAGCACTTGATCTGGCAGCAGTTGCCGTCCGCTCAGACCAAATGCTCCGGCGACAAAAGTGCATGCTCGAACGCGCTAAGCATGGGACCTTCGATCGCGGCGGCGGTCCCGGCTTCGGACAACGCAGCGGCGGCCAGCCTCTCTTGCGGCGCGCTCTTAAGAGCATCCAGATCTATGCGGGGGGTCGGCAAACGCGATCAGAAAATCGTCAAAATCTCCACCATAGTCGGGGTGCGGCGCTGATCCTCGAAGCCGATCACGAGGAACGCGTCATCCTCCTCCTCGGGCAATTCCCATTCGACCGCCTGCATCCCAAGCCCCGCATTGACCAAGTTCGATCCCTGGCGCGCCCCCATCGCATGGAACACCATCCGTGACCCGCGGCGCGCGGCCGGTGAGCATGTTGGTGAAGAACAGTCCGTCCTCGAAGTCCGAGATCGACGCCGCGCTCGGCACCATCGGACACGAAGAATAAGCCGATCCCTTTGCCGGGAGGAACGCGCACAGCCAACAAGAGCTATTCATTATTCGCCTGAAAACAGCTACATGGAAGTTGCGGCCAACCAGGGTCAATTGTCTGCGAAGGGTTCGAATCGCTTCGCCCGCTCCAGATTTCCGAAATCGACGCTTTACCGTGCCCGCCAGTTGGCAACATGGCCCGCGGCGAGCAAGATGCTGCCCAGCACGGTCAGCCCCGTTTCGGTCGCGACGGCGTGGCCGCCAAGTGCGCCCCAGCCGAGCAGTGCGAGGCCGCTTGCCCCCACCGCCGCGGGAAGCAGCAGCCCATGGCGGCGCCACCCTGCACCAAGCGCCAGAGCGCTTGCGGGCACGGCAAAGCCGAGCGCGGCAAGGTGGAAGCTCTCGGGGACGCGCAGCAGATCCGATAGCGCGGGCAGCAGCGCGATCAGCACGGGCAGCGCGAGGCAATGGACGAGGCATAATGCCGACGCGCTGATCGCCGCGCCATCCCAGAACCGCTGCACTCCAGCCGTGCGCCGCATATCTACCCTTCCCAGAAACGATCTGTACTGAATGATACGTTGTATCATTGATGAGGCGGCTATCTGGGAAAGCGGCGACGGCAATTCAATGCCGGCGCCCGATTTCGTCTATTCGTAGCGCAGCGCGTGGATTGGATTGGTCCGTGCGACGCGGAAACTGTGCGCGGCGATTGTCCCCACCGCGATCACCAGCGCCAGCGCGCCCGCTGCGATGAACGGTCCCGGCCCAAGCGCGATTCGTGCGTCGAATGTGTTGAGCCAGTCGCGCATCACCCACCACGCGACGGGCCAGGCGATGAGGTTGGCGAGCAGCACTGGGCGGCTGAACTGCCACACGAGCAACTGAATGATTCGCGCGGTGCTCGCGCCGAGCACCTTGCGGATGCCGATCTCGCGCGTCCGCCGTTCGGCGGTGAAGGCGGCGAGGCCAAACAGGCCCAGACATCCGACGATCACCGCGAGCGCCGCGAAGGCTGCGAAGATCTCCGCGCGCTTGGCCTCCGCCCGATAGAGTTCGCGCATGATGTCCTCGGTGAACTCGCCGCGGAAGGGCACCTCAGGCGCCATGCGCTTCCACACCGCTTCGATCTTCGCCATCACCGTCGCGGGGTTCGCGCTGTCATAGCGTACCAGCATCTCGGTATGGTGGTTGCGATCGTAGAGGAAGACGATCGGGTCGAGCGGATCCTTGATCGAGCGGAATCGCGAGTCCTGCACGACGCCGATGATCGTGGCGGGCACAAGTCCCCCATATTCCGAATCCACCATCGAGAGCTTCAGCGTCTTGCCGATCGCATCCTGCGGCGATGCAAAGCCCATGCGCCTGGCCGCCAGGGCATTGATGACGATATTGACGCCGCGTGCAACGATCGCCCGTTCGGCCGCGGGGTCGGGCGGGAAGGGCCGCGTCTGGTCGTCCATCGGGCGGTTCTCGTCGAAGGTCCGACCGGCGAGCAGCTTGATGCCCATTGTCTCGAAAAACCGGGTGTCGACCGGGTAGTTGCCCACTAGGACCGGCGCGTCGCGCCCCGGCATGTTCGCACCGATGCTGGTGCTGTTGAGCGTGTTGACGCCGATCGTCGTGCGCCCCACCGCGGTGACGCCATCGATCTTGGCGATCTCGCGCGTCATCGCATCCACCACGGGATCGAGCTGACGGCGACCGACGCCTTCCAGCTGGATCAGGCCCTCGCGCTTGTATCCCGGATCGGCGTTCCGCGCATACAGCGTCTGCGAATAGACCACGACCGTGCAGATGATCAGCGCGATCGAGACCGAGAATTGCGCGACGACCAGAGCGCTGCGCAGCCGCCCCGACCCTTCCGCATCGGCGGTCGACTTGTTCGCCTTGAGCACCCGTGCCGGCTGGAACCGCGAGAGGTGGAAGGCGGGATAGATGCCGCCTGCCGCACCGACGAGGAGCACCAGCGCCAGGATCGGCAGCATCAGCCCCCCCTCGCCGAAATAGCGGAGCTTGAGGTCGGCCTCGAGGAATGCCGATAGGAAAGGCAGCGAAAGCTCGGTGATCGCCAATCCGACGAACATCGCGAGCGCCGCCACAAGGATCGATTCGCCGAGAAACTGGATGACGAGTTGCGTCCGGCTTGCGCCGAGCACCTTGCGCAGCGCCACTTCTCGCGCGCGCTGGCTGGCCCGGGCGGTGGCGAGATTGACGAAATTGACGCACGCCATGCCGAGCACGAGCAGTGCGACTACCGCAAAGGTGGTGATCGAGCGCCGATCGTTGCCCGGTGTCATCGCCCCGTCCTGCGCGTGGCCGAGATGGACGTCGCGGATATTGACGAGGCCGAAATCGGCCTGATCGCCCTGGTTGCTGCGCTTCCCGCCAAAGAATTCGTCGGGAATGTTGCGCTTTTCCCATGCGCGGAGCTGACTGTTGATCGCAGCCACGTCGGCGCCGGGCTTGAGCCGGAAATAGAGCCAGCCACCCTGCCAGCCAAATTGATCGAGGAAATCGGGCTGTTCCGCCCAGAAGGTCTGCGGCACATAGCGCGCGATCATGCTGATGCGCATGTGCGAATTGGGCGGGAGATCCTTCATGATGCCGGTCACGCGATAGTCCTGCGCGCCGCCACGCCCGACGAGCGTGACGGTTTCGCCCATCGGATTCGCCTTGCCGAAGCGCCGCACCGCTTCGGTCTCGGAGATCACAAGCCCACCCGGCTGGGCAAGTGCGCGCCTGGGATCGCCCCGCAGCAAAGGCAGTTCGAGGACGTCGAAGACCGGACCATCGGCATATACGAGATTGTCGACGTCACTTGCTTCGCCATTGCGCAGCATCACCGGGCGCGAGGCAAGCAGGTGGAGACTGCTCTCGATCTGCGGGAAGTCCTTCCTGAGCGCCGCTTGCGCGACATAGGCCGACATCTGGAGGTTCTGTTCCTCGCCCGTCTGCTGGTCGCGATAATAGGTCTGGAACTGGAACACGCGGTCGGAATTCGGCAGCCACGCGTCATAGGTCAGCTCGTTGCGTACGAAGAGCAGGATCACCAGACATGCCGCCATGCCGATGGCGAGCCCGAATATGTTGATCAGCGCATAGGCGCGGCTCTTGGCGAGTGAACGGATGCCGACGGTCAGATAGTTGCGCCACATGGTGCTTGCCCCTTTCACGCCGCACGGCGACGTTCGACGAGCACGCGCCCGTCAAGCATGTTGACGACGCGCCCCGCATAATCGGCGTGCGCCGGCGAGTGCGTGACCATCACGATCGTCGACCCTTCGGCATTGAGCGTCTGGAGCATCTTCATCACCTCCTCGCCATGCTGCGTGTCGAGGTTGCCCGTGGGCTCGTCGGCAAGGATCAGCCGCGGCTCCCCGACGAGCGCGCGCGCAACCGCGACGCGCTGCTGCTGGCCACCCGAAAGCTGGCTGGGTCGGTGCTTCGCGCGGTGCGCGATGCCGACCTTGTCCATCACCGCATCCACCCGGCGCTTGCGTTCGGACGCCGGGATGTCGTGGTAGAGCAGCGCCAGCTCGACATTTTCGGCGACGCTGAGTTCGTCGATCAGGTTGAAGCTCTGGAAGATGAAGCCAAGGTTGGTCTTGCGGATGTCCGCCAGCTGCGCCTCGGACATCCCGGCGACCTCGGTGTCGCCGAAGCGGTACGAACCGCTCGACGGGCTGTCGAGCATGCCGATGACGTTGAGCAGCGTCGATTTGCCGCAGCCCGACGGTCCCATGATCGCGACGAACTCGCCTTCATGGATGTCGAGGTCGATCGCATCGAGTGCGGTCGTCTCGACCATGTCGGTCCGATAGACCCGCGACAACTGGCGCATACTGAGCATCGGCATCATCCTTTCACTTGGCTTCAAGCACTCCCCGAAAAAGTGGGAACCGGTTTTTCGACCGGGAGGTGCTCAACGATTCAACTCGAGCCGATCCTTGTCGGCGAAACCGGTATAGGGGGAAGTCAGTACCTTCTCGCCGGGATCGAGCCCGTCGAGCACTTCGATGAAATCGGCGTTGCGTCGCCCCAGCCGGACCTGGCGCTTGACCGCCTCGGATCCGTCGGGCGCCATGACAAACACCCAGCTGCCGCCGGTGTCGTTGTAGAAGCTGCCATTGGGGATCAGACGCGCGCGGCTGGGGTCGCCGAGAACCAGCTTGGGCTGGAGCGTCTGGCCGCGCTGCAGCTGCGGCGGTTCGTCGCCGAGGAACTGGAGGTCGATCTCGAACTGGCCGTTCTTCACGGTCGGATAGATCTTGGTGACGCGCAATTTATAACTCTTGCCGTTCCAGTCGACCGTCGCCAGCTGACCGGGGCGGACGCGCGACAGATAGAATTCGTCGACCCCCGCGACGAGCTTGTTGCGGCCGGGGCTGTCGATCTGACCCAGCCTCTCGCCGGGCGCCATCGACTGACCGACCTGGATCGAAAAGGCCGAAAGCGTTCCCGAAACGGGCGCACGCAGATTGAGCGCCTCGAGATTGGCGCGCGCGAGCCCAAGGCTCGACTGCAGCGATTCCGAGGACGCGCGAAGCTGCGCGAGCTGGCTCGACTGCAGCCGCTCGTCGGTTGCCTGCGCGCGGCGCAACACCGCGTGGCGGTCGCGCTCATAGGCATAGGAGTCGCGCGTGTCGCTGAAGGTCTTGCCCGCGACGAAGCCCTTGGCGGCGAGCGGCGCCTCGCGCTCATACTGGCGCTGCGTCTTCTTCATCGCCAGTTCGGCTTCGAGCAGGCTGCGCTCGTTCTGCAGCCGGTTCTGCGCGAGCGCGAGTTCCTGGCTGCGCATCGAATTCAATTGCTGTGTGACCTCGGTCTGGCGCGCGAGCACCGACAGCTGCAGTTCGGCATTGGACAGCACCGCGAGCAGCTGCCCCTTCTCCACCGTCGCGCCGTCCTCGACCAGCACCTGTTCGACGCGCCCGCCTTCGATCGCATCGAGATAGACCGTCAGCAGCGGGGTCACGCTCGCGCGCAGCGGCAGAAAATCCTCGAAGCTGCCTTGCGTCACCGTGGAGATCGTTACGCGGTCAGCCGCGACCGACTGCGACTGGCCGTCGGGGGCAAAGGCATAGAAGCCGCCCGCGAGTGCGACAAACGCCGCCGCGCCGATCCCGATCTTCATGCGGCGCGGCATCGTCCTGCGCTCGACCACGCGATCCATCGCGCCCCCGCTGACCGCACCGGATGCGCTCTCGGCTTCGGTCTTGATGCTCACCACGCTCATCCGGCTCCCCTATCAATTTCCGGCGGCGACGCCTTCATGCCAATGTCCGAAATCGAACACACACTGTCCGCATCCGAACAGGGAGGTGGCAATGCGGGGTCACAGCAGTATCGGCGACGGTACCGGCGCGAAGTCCGAATGCGCGGTCTCGACGCACGTGGCCTGCACCGTGTCGTTGGCATGAACCGCCTCGGGAGCCGTGCTGATCAGGGTCATCAGCGTTGCGGCGAGGATCGCGCCAAGAGCGCTCGGGATGCGAATGTGGCGATGACTGTTCATCTTCAATCTCCTTCGGGTCCGCTGCAGCATGGGCAGCCATGCCCCGATCCTCGCAGGTCGCGTGCCAGTTTTGCCAACACCGCGGTTTAATAGGGTTTTTGACGATTTCCCGTTCAACTGGCACGGATATTGATTGTACGCTTTCGAACACTCGCTGTACGGGAATGGACGCATGGAAGAAGGCAAACCGTTCGACCTCTGTGTCGTCATCGATGACGATGAGGACATATTGCTCGCCGCCCGGCTGCTACTGCGCCAGCTGTTCGGCGAGGTGTTGACCTTTGCTGATCCGCGCGCGGCGTTCGAGGCTACTGCGGAGCGCTCGCCCGATGCTTTCCTCCTCGATGCCAATTTTGCGCGCGGCGCGACCAATGCCGCCGAGGGCTTTGAATGGCTCGGCCGCTTCCTCGAGCGCGATCCGGAAACCGTGGTGGTGATGATCACCGCGCATGGCGGCGTCCAGATCGCGATCGAGGCGATGAAGCGCGGCGCGACCGACTTCGTCACCAAACCCTGGTCCAACGAACGCCTGCTCGCGACTGTGCGGACCGCTGCATCGCTCCGTCAGTCGCGCCGCGCGGTCTCGACCGAAAAGAGCCGCGCCGCCGCGATCACCGCCCCGCCCGCCAGTGGCGAGACCCCGCTCATCGGCGATTCCCCCGCTATGCGCCGCGTGATGCAGCTCATCGAACGCGCGGCGCCGACCGAAGCCAACGTCCTGATTCTCGGCGAGAACGGTACGGGCAAGGAGCTGGTCGCGCGCGAGCTCCACCGCCGCTCGCGCCGCGCCGATCGCGTCATGCTCTCGGTCGATCTCGGCGCGGTTGCGGAGACGGTGATCGATTCGGAGCTGTTTGGCCATGTGAAGGGGGCCTTCACCGATGCACGCACCGACCGCATCGGCCGCCTCCAGGCCGCGGACGGCGGCACGCTCTTCCTCGACGAGGTGAGCAACCTGCCGCTCCACCTGCAACCAAAACTGCTGACCGCGCTCGAACAGCGCAAGGTCACCCCCGTCGGCGCCAACAAGCCCCTCCCCGTCGACATCCGCGTGATCGCCGCGACCAACCTGTCGGCCAACCAGCTCGCCGACGAGCAGCGCTTCCGCCAGGACCTGCTCTTCCGCCTCAACACGGTCGAGATCGTGCTGCCGCCGCTGCGTGAGCGCCGCGAGGACATCCCGGTGCTGCTCGACCATTATCTCGGCATCTATGCGCGCAAATATGGCAAGCAGCCGCACGCGATCCCCCCCGATGTCGTCGCAGCGCTCGTCGCCTATGACTGGCCCGGCAATGTCCGCGCGCTGCGCCACGCGGTCGAGCGCGCGGTGATCCTGTCGGGCGAAGCCCCGCTCACCTTCGAGGATTTCTCGATCCGGCGCCCCGAGCCCCAGCCCGCGCGGATCGCGCCCGCGGTAGTGGTCACTCCCGCCGCCGCCGATGACGACCTCAATCTCGACCGCGTCGAACGCCGCGTTGTCGAGACCGCACTCAGGAAGCATGGCTACAACATCTCGGGTGCCGCCGCCGAACTGGGGCTGACGCGCGCGTCGCTCTATCGCCGGATGGAAAAGCATGGACTTTGACCGCCGCTTCGCGATCGGGTTGGCGCTGCGCATCCTGCTCGTCTTCACATCGCTGGCCGCCTTCGCCTGGTCGCTGGTCACACCCGATTTGGGGGCCGCGCGACTGCTCGCCTTCGCGATCGCGGCAGCGGCCGGGCTGAGCCTGTGGCGCTATGTCCAGCGCACCAATTTCGAGGTCGCGCGCTTTGTCGACGCGGTGCAGTTCGGCGACATGCAGGCGCGCTTCGCCCGCCCCGACGCGGGCAGCGGTTTCGATGCGCTCGGCGAGGCGCTCGACGCCGGCATCCGCGCGCTGCGCGAGGATCGCGCGAAACTCAGCGAGGCCTCGCGCTTCTATGAGGCGCTGGTCGACGATGTGCCCGTCGCGCTGCTCACCATCGACGGGGAAGGCCGCGTCGATCTCGCCAACAAGACCTCGCGAAAGCTGTTCAACCGTCACAGCGGCACGCACCCCGCCGATTTTGATGCCTATGGCCGCAACTTCGTCGCCGCGCTCAACGGCCTTGAGGCGGGGCGAAGCCAGACGCTGATCCTCGACCTCGATATCGGCCCGCAGCGCGCGATGCTGCGCGCGGGCGCGCTCGGACGCTTCGGCGGCACGACGCGCGTCATCGCGGTGCAGGTGATCCAGCAGGCCTTGAACGCGGTCGAGGTCGCGGCGCAAAGCGATCTGATCCGCGTGCTGACGCACGAGATCATGAACTCGATGACCCCCGTCACCTCGCTGGCGCGCACCGCAGCCGAGCTGATCGCCGAGGCGGACAAGGGCGACAATCCCGCGATCGCCGATGCGCGTGCAGCAGTCGAGACGCTCGCGCGTCGCGCCGATGGCGTGATGCACTTCGTCGAGACCTATCGCGAGATCACCCGCCCGCCGCAGATCAACCGCCGCCATTTCGCCGCCGCGCCCTTCGCGGCCGAACTCCAGCGTCTGTTCGGGGCCGATGGCCACTGGGATCAGGTCGTGCTTTCGGTCGCGATCGCGCCGCAGGACCATCTGATCGACGCCGATCCCGACATGCTCGCGCAGGTCGTCATCAACCTGCTCCGCAATGCCGCCGACGCCGCGCAGATGAATGGTGACGCGCCGCGGGTCACGTTACGCATCGAGGCGCTGCGTTCCGGGCGCACGCGGATCGAGGTCGAGGATAATGGCGCGGGAGTACCCGAGGCGCTGCGCCACGACATCTTCCTGCCCTTCTTCACCACCAAGAAGACGGGGACGGGCGTGGGCCTCAGCTTCGCACGCCAAGTGCTGCTCGCGCATGACGGCTCGATCGATGTCGACACCGGCCCGGAGGGCGGCGCGCTGTTCCGGCTGGTGTTGTAGCCTAACGCATTGCCACCCACAGCCACACCGCACGTCATCCCAGCGAAAGCTGGGATCTGCTACAGGATAGCGCGCGATCTGGTTGGGAGATGCCAGCTTTCGCTGGCATGACAGTTAGTGGGAACAGCTTCCTACCCTCGCTTGGTCAGCAGATCATCCGTTACCGTCATGGTGAATACCGGCGCATGCCCCGGCGGCGTCTCCGCCACCGCGTCGACGAACATCGCGCGCGCCTCCTTGTCGTCATAGACCATCTTGGCGTCGAACGCCTTTTGCCAGGTCGCCTCGTCGGGCCACTCGGCATAGCCGACGAAGCGGCCGTCGCTGTCCTGATGGAGGCGCGAGCCGTAGCTGCCGTAGATCCGCGTGATCTGCTCGGTGCCGCGCCGCCAGGCTTCGCGGAACTGCTCCTCCTTGCCCGGATGGACGCGCCACCAATAGACCGCGACGAACATGGCAGACCTCCGCTCAAGCGTGCCCTAAACTGTCATGCTGAACTTGGTTCAGCATCCATGAACACAGACGCATCAGGCCTTGCGCCGCCCGTGTTCATGGACCCTGAAACAAGTTCAGGGTGACGGGAAGGTTTGGCCGTCAGGTCAGAGCGGCGCGCACTGCGCCTCCAGCCACGCCCTGTCGTCGCCCGCGAGTTGCGGCGCGACGATCCCGATCACCTTCGCGTGATAATCGTCTATCCATTGCCGCTCGACGGGCGAGAGCATCGCGACGTCGATCAGCCGCCGCTCGATCGGCGCGAAGGTCAGCGTCTCGAAACCGAGCACGGGCTTTTCGCCGCCCGCGACCTCGCGCTCGACGACGAGCACGAGATTCTCGATGCGGATGCCGTATTCCCCGGTCTTGTAATAGCCGGGTTCGTTCGAGAGGATCATGCCCGCGCGCAGCGGCTCATCGGTGCCCGCCTGTCCGCCCGCGGACATGGCGATGCGCTGCGGCCCTTCATGCACCGACAGGAAGCTGCCGACGCCGTGGCCGGTGCCATGCGCATAGTCGAGCCCGGCTTCCCACAGATATTGCCGCGCCAGCGTGTCGAGCTGGCCGCCGCGCGTCCCCGCGGGGAATATCGCGCGCGCGAGCGCGATATGGCCCTTGAGCACGCGCGTGAATCGATCGCGCATCTCCGCGGTCGGCTCGCCCACGGGCACGGTGCGCGTCACGTCAGTGGTGCCGTCGCGATACTGGCCGCCTGAATCAACGAGGTAGAGCGAGTTCATCTCGAGTGGACGGTTGGTTTCCTCGCTCACGCGGTAATGGACGACCGCGCCATTGGGACCCGCGCCCGAAATCGTGTCGAAGGACAGGTCCTGAAGCAGCCCGGTTTCCTCACGCAGCGCGAGCAGCTTGTCCTGCGCCGAAATCTCGGTCTGGCCGCCCTTGGGCGCCTCGACCGACAGCCAGCGGAGGAACTTGCTGAGCGCCGCGCCGTCGCGCGCCTGCGCCGCGCGGTGCCCCGCGATCTCGACCGGGTTCTTGATCGCCTTGGCAAGCACCACGGGTTCGCGCATCGCGATCACCTGCGCGCCGGCGCGCTCGAGCCCCGCGAAGATCGCCGAGACCGCGCGCTCGGGATCGACGACGACGCGCTTGTCTTTGAGCTTCGCGAAATCGCCCGCAAAGGCCGCGCGATCATGGACGCTGACCGCATTGCCGAGATGCTTGACGACATCGTCGGCGAGCTTTTCGGGCGCGACGTAGAAATCGGCGGTCGCGTCGTCATGGACGATCGCATAAGCGAGCGCGACCGGCGTGCGCTCGACGTCCTTGCCGCGGATGTTGAAGGTCCAGGCGATCGAATCGAGTGCCGAAAGCACCACCGCATCGGCCTTGCGCTCGTGCAGCCAGTCCGCAATTTCCTGGCGCTTGTCGTGCGCGTTGCGCCCCGCCAGCTCTTCCGGGTGGACGACGAGCTTGGCCTTGCTGGGCTCGGGCTGGTCGGGCCAGATCTTGTCGACGGGGTTGGTGTCGACCGCGACGAGTTCGGCGCCGCGTTGGCCAAGCGCCTTTTTCGCCTGCTCGACCCATGATTTTGTGTGCAGCCAGGGATCATAGCCGATACGCCCGCCCTCGGGCGCATTCTGGCTCAGCCATTCGGCGACGCTCGTCTGCGGCACGCTCTGATATTGCCACAGATTGCCGTCAACCTGCTCGCGCACCTGCAGCGTGTAGCGGCCGTCGACGAAGATAGCGGCGTCCTCGGGCAGCACCGCCGCGGCACCCGCCGACCCCTGGAACCCCGTCAGCCAGGCGAGGCGCTGCGCATAGGCACCGACATATTCGCTCATATGTTCGTCGCAAATGGGGACGACGAAGCCATCGAGGCGGTCGGCTTTCAGTTGCTCGCGCAGCGCCTTGAGGCGCGCTTCATGGGTGGACATGCGGTAATCCTTGATTTCTAGTGCAGGGGATCAACATAGGGCCTTGGCATGCGCCTTGCCAGCCTTGCCCGGAGATGAAAGTGCCCCGATGCGCCTGAGTGTTGCCGCCGCGCTTCTGCTTGCCAATGCCACACCAACCCTCGCCCAGAAAGAGACGATGACCGAGCTTCCCGCACCGCCCAAGGCCGACCAGCGCCCGCACGAATATGCGCGCCATGGCCATACCATCCAGGATCCCTATCACTGGATGAAGGACCCGAGCTATCCGGAGGTCAACGACAAGGAGGTGCTCGACTATCTCAAGGCCGAGAACGCCTATTTCGACGCAGCGATGAAGCCGCGCGAGACGCTGGTCGACACGCTCTTCAAGGAAATGAAGGGTCGCATCAAGGAGGACGATTCGAGCGTCCCCCAGAAGGATGGCGACTGGATCTACTGGTATGCCTATCAGACGGGCGGGCAATACCCCATCCATTACCGCAAACCGGTTGCGGGCGGCGCGGACACGGTGCTGTTCGACGAGCCAAAGGAAGCCGAAGGCAAGGAATATTACCGGCTCGGTATTCTCGAGGTCAGCCCCGACGGCAAGCTGCTCGCCCATGCCGCCGACACCAATGGTTCGGAACGGTTCACTCTGAAAGTGCGCGAGATCGCGACGGGCAAGGAACTCGAGACGATCAGCGCCGTGGTCAACGGCGATGTCGTCTGGGCCTCGGATTCGAAGAGCCTCGTTTATACCGAGGTCAACGACCAGTGGCGAAGCTATCGCGCGCTGCATCACGTGCTCGGCACCGATCCCAAGACCGACAAGGTCATTTATGAGGAGAAGGACGAACTCGGTTTCCAGGTCGGCATCGGCGACACGCAGGACGAACAGTGGATCGTCATCGGCACCGGCGACAACCAGACGAGCGAGCTGCGCCTCGTCCCCGCATCAGACCCCGCAGCCGAACCGATCCTGATTTCGCCGCGCAAGACCAAGCGGCTCTATTCGGTCGATTCGGCGCACGGAAAACTGTGGGTGCTCACCAATGACGAGCATGTGAACTTCCGGCTCGCCGAAGCCGATCCCGGCAAGCCCGGCGAATGGAAGACCGTGATCCCCGGTACGGACCATGTCTATCTGACGGGTGTCGCGACTTTCAGGAAGCACATGATCCTCAGCCAGCGCGTCGACGGGCTCGATCAGATCATCCTGCGCGACTATGCGACGGGGAAGGAAAGCCGCGTCCCCTTTACCGAGGCGAGCTATTCGGCAGGGCTTTCGAGCAATCCCGAATATGATCCCGATGTCTATCGCATGAGCTATTCGTCGATGGTCACGCCGCGGACGACCTATGACTATGACCCGGCGAAGAACACGCTGACCACGCTCAAAGTGCAGGAAATCCCCTCGGGCTATGATCCGGGCCAGTATGCGACCGAGCGGCTGATGGTCACTGCGCGCGACGGCGCAAAGGTGCCCGTCTCGGTGGTCTACAAGAAGGGCTTCAAGAAGGACGGCGAGGGCAAGCTCTTCCTCTACGCCTATGGCGCCTATGGCTATGCGATCCCGCCAAGCTTCTCGACGGTCCGGCTGTCGCTGCTCGACCGTGGCTATGCCTATGCGATCGCGCATATCCGCGGCGGCGATGACCTTGGCTATAACTGGTATCTCCAGGGCAAGGCCGAGGCGCGCTGGAACACCTTCCATGACTTCGCGGATGTCGCAAAGGGGCTGGTCTATGCGAAGTTCACGAAGCCGGGCAACATCGCGATCAATGGCGGATCGGCGGGCGGCGAGCTGATGGGCGTCGTCTCCAATACCGATCCCGAGCTCTGGGGCGCGGTCGTGGCGGATGTGCCCTTTGTCGATGTGCTCAACACGATGCTCGACGAGACGCTGCCGCTCACGCCCGGTGAATGGCCCGAATGGGGCAATCCGATCACCGACAAGCAGGCATTCGAGCTGCTGCGTTCCTATTCGCCCTATGACAATGTCGAGGCCAAGCCCTATCCGCCGATGCTGATCACCGGCGGGCTCAACGATCCGCGCGTCACCTATTGGGAGCCCGCCAAATGGGCGGCGAAGCTTCGCGCGACCAAGACCGACAGGAACGTGCTGCTCCTGAAGACCAATATGGGCGCGGGGCATGGCGGCAAGTCGGGCCGCTTCGACAACCTCAAGGAGGATGCCGAGGCCTATGCCTTCGTCCTCTGGCAGATGGGAGGCGAATGAGCGGCTTCGAAAAGCGGATCACCGCCGAGCCCGGCGATATCGACGAGCTCGGCCATGTGAACAATGCGGTCTGGGTCCGCTGGATTCAGGACATGGCGGTGTCGCACTGGGCGGCGCGCGCCGATGCCGCGCATGCCGACGCCTATATCTGGGTCGTGGTGCGCCACGAGATCGACTATCTCGGCAATGTCGGGCCGGGCGAAAGCGTCTTCGCGCGCACCTGGGTCGACCCCGAAGGCCCGCGCGGCGCACGCTTCGACCGCCATGTCGAATTCACGGGCGAGGACGGCAAGGTAAAGGTCCGCGCCAGATCGACCTGGGCCATCATCGACCGCGCAACCGGCCGGATCCTGCGCGTTCCCAAGGAGGTGTCGGCGCGATTTCTCGCGCAGGCCTGAACCCTTCCTTGAGTGTCATTCCCGCAAAAGCGGGAATCCAGTACGATGCCCAACGTGGGCAAACATATCACGTTTACATCCTGGCCAGCGGCCGCAACGGCACACTCTATGCGGGCGTAACCGGATCGCTCGCGCATCGCATCTGGCAGCATCGCAATGGGCGCGCCGATGGGTTCACCAAGCGATATGGGGTGACGATGCTGGTACATGCCGAGGCGTTCGGGGATGTCGACGCCGCCATCGCCCGCGAGAAGGCGATCAAGAAGTGGCGCCGCGCGTGGAAGCTCGAACTGATCGAGCGCGACAATCCGGACTGGCGCGATCTTTTCGACGACCTTGCCTGAGTTTGGTATCGCACTGGATTCCCGCTTTCGCGGGAATGACACCAAAGGGCCTTACGCTTCGAGCGCCTTCAATATCGCGTCGATCGAGTCGGGCGATGTCGTGAAGCCCATATGGCCGCAAGCGACCTGAAGCGCATGGTCACGCTCGTGCGGCAGACCGCGCGACGTCGCGGGCGCCACGACGCCGTCATTCTCCGACCATAAAGCGAAGGTGGGCACGGGCGGCTTCTCGGTCAGGTTGACCGGAAGCGGGGTGCGATCGACCGGATGGCGGTTGATCAGCTCATAGAGCCGCCACGCATGATTGGCGCGCAGGTCGCCCGAAAAGGGGCTGCCCAGCGTGACCACACGCGATACGCGCTCGGGCCGATGCTTGGCATATTCGCGTGCGATCAGCCCGCCCAGGCTCCATCCGATCAGCGCGACCGGCTCGCCACATTCGCGCGCGATTCGATCCATCCGGCGATCTATCCGTTCCAGGATATCGGACCGGACGCCGAAGTTGCGCCCCTGCCCCCAGCCATAGGTCATGTAATTGGCGGATCGCAGCGTGCGGCGCAGCATCACCGTCGCGCCGTCGGATGCGAGAAAGCCCGGCAACACCATCACCGGCTTCAGCTTTCCGTCATGCTCGACCGGAAGAGCGGGACCATAGCGCCAGCCGCGCCGCAGATCGGCAAGCACGCGCACCTCACGCAACAACGCCCCCAACGGGGGCGCGCTGACGCTGTGCGTCCGCAGCTGGTTCACGACTCGCTCCATGACATTTTCATGACATGAAATAATTGCCAAGGACAGTAACAGTTCCGTCACATGCGTATTTTGCAGGTGCGAAGGAACCATTGCAGAGCGCGCAACGAAAAAGGCCCCGGCAATCGCCGAGGCCTTTCCCGTGACGAAAATCGTCGGATGAAGTTCAGAGTTTTTGAGTGAGCTCGGGCACAATCTTGAAGAGGTCGCCGACGAGGCCGATGTCCGCGACCTGGAAGATCGGCGCGTCCTCGTCCTTGTTGATGGCGATGATCGTCTTCGAATCCTTCATGCCGGCGAGGTGCTGGATCGCACCCGAGATGCCGACCGCGACATAGACTTCGGGGGCGACGATCTTTCCGGTCTGGCCGACCTGATAGTCGTTGGGGGCATAGCCCGCGTCGACCGCGGCACGCGACGCGCCGACCGCGGCGCCGAGCTTGTCGGCGAGCGGATCGATCATCGCGTGGAACTGTTCCGACGAGCCCAGCGCACGGCCGCCCGAAACGATCACCTTGGCCGAGGTCAGCTCGGGGCGCTCGGACTTGGCGATCTCGGCGCCGACAAAGCTCGACAGGCCGGCATCGCCCTTGCCCGAAACGGCCTCGACCGCGGCCGAGCCGCCGTCCTTGGCGGCCTTGTCGAAGGCGGTGCCACGCACGGTGATCACCTTCTTGGCGTCCGACGACTGGACCGTCGCGATCGCGTTGCCCGCATAGATCGGGCGCGTGAAGGTATCGGCGCCCTCTACCGAGAGGATGTCCGAGATCTGCGCGACGTCGAGAAGTGCTGCGACGCGCGGCGCGATGTTCTTGCCGTTCGAGGTGGCGGGCACGACGAACGCGTCATAGCCGGCCATCAGATCGGCGACCAGCGGCGCGACATTCTCGGCGAGCGCATGGCCATAGGCCGCGTCATCGGCGAGCAGAACCTTCGACACGCCCGCGATCTTCGCGGCTTCGTCCGCGGCGCCCTTGGCGCCCTGGCCTGCGACCAGCGCATGGACTTCACCCAGCTTGCCCGCGGCGGTCACCGCGGCCAGCGTCGCGTCCTTCACGGACGCATTGTCATGTTCGACGAGGACGAGGACGCTCATGCCGCCACTCCCAAAGCCTTGAGTTTCGCAACCAGTTCATCGACATCGGCAACCTTGACGCCCGCCTGACGCACGGGCGGTTCGGTAACCTTCAGCGTCTTCAGGCGCGGCGCTACGTCAACGCCGTAGTCGGCCGGGGTCTTCTGCTCGAGCGGCTTGGACTTGGCCTTCATGATGTTGGGAAGCGACGCGTAGCGCGGCTCGTTGAGGCGAAGGTCGGTCGTCACGATCGCGGGGAGCTTGAGCGATACGGTCTCGAGGCCGCCATCGACCTCGCGCGTCACCTTGGCATTTCCGCCGTCGATCTCGACCTTGGAAGCGAAGGTGCCCTGCCCCCAGCCCAGCAGCGCGCCGAGCATCTGGCCGGTCTGGTTCGAATCATCGTCGATCGCCTGCTTGCCAAGGATCACGAGCTGCGGCGCTTCGGCCTCGACGATCTTGGCGAGCAGCTTGGCCACCGCAAGCGGCTCGACCTCGCCCTCGGCGGTGATCAGGATCGCGCGGTCCGCACCCATCGCGAGCGCGGTGCGCAGCGTTTCCTGCGCCTTGGCCTCACCGATCGAGACCACGACGATCTCGGCGGCGACGCCCTTTTCCTTGAGGCGGATCGCTTCCTCGACCGAGATCTCGTCGAACGGGTTCATCGACATCTTGACGTTCGCCAGATCGACGCCCGAGCCATCCGCCTTCACGCGGGGCTTTACGTTAAAGTCAAGCACGCGCTTGACCGGGACCAGCACTTTCATGGGTCTGCCTTTCCTATTAGCCCAAACCTTCCTGGGGAGGAGATTCAAGCGATATTCGATCCTCCCGTCATTCCAGCGAAAGCGGGAATCCATGAACACGATCCTTTCCGGACGATTCTGTGTTCATGAAACCCGGATCAAGTCCGGGATGACGGCTACGCCGCCACCTTCACCTCTGCCACGATCTTCTTCGCCGCATCGCCCAAGTCGTTGGCCGGGACGATCGGGAGGCCCGATTCGGACAGGATCTTCTTGCCTTCGGCCACATTGGTGCCCTCGAGGCGGACGACCAGCGGCACCGAGAGGTTCACTTCCTTCGCCGCGGCGACGATGCCTTCCGCGATGATGTCGCAGCGCATGATGCCGCCGAAGATGTTGACGAGGATGCCCTTCACCGCAGGGTCGGAAAGGATGATTTTGAACGCCGCGGTCACCTTCTCCTTGCTGGCACCGCCGCCCACGTCGAGGAAGTTGGCGGGGAAGGCGCCGTTCAATTTGATGATGTCCATCGTCGCCATGGCAAGGCCCGCGCCATTGACCATGCAGCCGATATCGCCGTCGAGCTTGATATAGGCGAGGTCGTGCTTCGACGCCTCGAGCTCCATCGGATCCTCCTCGGTCTCGTCGCGGAGTTCCATCAGGTCCTTGTGGCGGAAGAGCGCATTCGAGTCGAAGCCGACCTTGGCGTCGAGGACCATCAGCTTGTTGTCGCCGGTGATCGCGAGCGGGTTGATCTCGATCTGCGCCGCATCGGTGCCGAGGAACGCGTCATAGAGCTTGGCCGCGACATTCTGCGCCTGCTTGGCGAGGTCGCCGGTGAGGCCCAGCGCAGCGGCGACCGCACGGCCGTGGTGCGGCATGAAGCCGGTGGCCGGGTCGATGTCGAGCGTGTGGATCTTCTCGGGCGTGTCGTGCGCGACGGTCTCGATGTCCATGCCGCCTTCGGTCGAAACGACCATCGCGACGCGACCGGTGGCGCGGTCGACGAGGACGGCGAGGTAGAATTCCTTTTCGATGTCGACGCCGTCGGTCACGTACAGGCGATTGACCTGCTTGCCCGCTTCGCCCGTCTGGATGGTGACGAGCGTGTTGCCGAGCATGTCGGCGGCGTGCGCCTTCACCTCGTCGAGCGTCCTGGCGAGGCGGACACCGCCCTTGGCGTCGGGGCCGAGTTCCTTGAACTTGCCCTTGCCGCGGCCGCCCGCATGGATCTGCGCCTTCACGACGTAGAGCGGCCCGGGGAGCTGCTTGGCGGCGTCGACCGCTTCCTCGACCGAGAGGGCCGCGTGGCCCGCGGGAACCGGCACGCCGAACTTCGCGAGCAGTTCCTTCGCCTGATATTCGTGGATGTTCATGGGCGGTCCAAGCCTTTCCGCATTGCAACAGGGAGAGTCGCAGGCGGCATAAGCATAGCTGGCCCCCGAAGGAAACCCCCCGCTTTCGGGTAGTCAGAGCCCGAGTGCGCAGACCCCCGCCGCCCTGGTCGTCTCCGCGAGTATCTCCGGATCGCGCAACGCACGCACCTTATGCAAGAATTCCGTAGCGGACAGGTCGGCGACACGATCATCCTTGAGGCTGGCGAGCGACTGGATGCGCTTTAGCTGGGTCAAGGAAAGTTCGTTGACCATGTGATCGGCCATGCACGTCGCCATCGCGGGCGAAAGACCGGCATCCTGGAGCCCGTTGCGCAAACGCGTCTCGGGCGTGGTGCAGGCGGACAGGGCGAGGAGCGGGATGAGTACGGCAGCGATACGAGTCATACATGGCTCATAGCCACAGTGCAGCGCCCGCGGAAGCGGGAATGACACCCGCGCCGATGACGACTATATCCCGCTCATGCACTGGTTCGCCGGCATCCTGCTCTTTCTGGCCACCATCGCCGCGATGGAGGGCATCGCCTATGCCGCGCATCGCTGGGTGATGCACGGTCCCGGCTGGTTCCTCCACAAGAGCCACCACCACCCGCGCACCGGCGCGTGGGAGCTGAATGATCTCTATGCGGTGATCTTCGCGATCCCCTCGATCGTACTCCTGATGGGCGGCGTCCAGCTTGGCTGGGGCGACTGGGCGACCTGGATCGGCGCAGGGATCGCCGCCTATGGCGCGATCTATTTCGGCTTTCACGACGTCATCGTGCATCGCCGCGTGACCCATCGCTACGTGCCGCGCTCGGGCTATATGAAGCGGATCATCCAGGCGCATCGCCTCCACCATGCGGTCGACACGCGTGTGGGGACCGTGAGCTTCGGCTTCCTCTGGGCACCGCGGCCCGCAGTGCTCAAGGCCCGACTGGCACGGCGGCAGCGGTGAAGGGCGCGCTCGACTGGCTGGCGCGCACGGCGATCGTCGCGCTCAGCATGGTCGCGACCCTCTCGATCATCGGCTCGATCGCCGCGATCCCGTCGGGCAGTATCGAGCAACGGCTGGGCATGGAAACCGCGCAGCGGGCGACCGATCCCATTGCCGGCACCGAGCACAAACCGCTGGCCTCGCCCGAGCCACGGCGCGGAACTGCGTCGGGGGCATCGCGTGACCCCGCGTTCGTCGCGCCACCATCGCAACCGCGCAACCCGCTTGAACCCTGGCTCGAATCAATCACATACGCGCTGATCGCGATCGCAGCATTGCTCGCGGCGGGGGTTTTCCTGCTCTGGCGCGCGCTCGGGCACTGGCGCCGGCTCGCCGATGCCGCCGAGCAGCGGCCCTAGCCGCCCAGCGCATCCCGATAGGCGCTCAGCACGTCATTGCCGAAGCACGCGAAGATGAGGTGCTCGATCTGCGGGTCGGCGTCGAGAAAGGTGCGGACCTCGCGCACCGCGATCGCGGTCGCCTGATCGACGGGATAGCCATAGATCCCGCAACTGATCGCGGGAAAGGCGATGCTGGTGACGCCGCTGTCGACCGCGATCGCAAGGCTGTTGCGATAGCAGGATGCGAGAAGCTCGGGCTCCCCAGCCCCTCCGCCCCGCCAGACCGGGCCGACGGTGTGGATCACATGGCGCGCGGGAAGACGATAGCCACGGGTGATCCGCGCCTCGCCCGTCGGGCAGCCACCGAGCGCGGCGCATTCGGCGAGCAGATCGGGGCCCGCCGCACGGTGGATGGCCCCGTCGACACCGCCGCCGCCAAGCAGGCTCGAATTGGCGGCGTTGACGATCGCGTCGACCTCGAGCCGCGTGATGTCGACCTGCAACGCTTCAATGCGGCTTGCATTCATCGCTTCGTCTCCCTTGGCCGCGTCCACAGCCCCTCGCGTGACGGCCGCGCGTCCGGCTCGCGCAGTGCCTGGGCAAAGGCCCGCACCACCCAGCCCAGCTTGGCGCGATGCGACGTCACCAGCCGGTGATCCCAGGCATCGTCCCCGCCGGCCGCCACGCCCCGCGCAATGTCGCCATAGATACCCGTCGCGGCGAGCACTGCCCAGCGCGCGCGAAAATCCAGGCCAGCCGCCCCGGCACGCGCCGATGCCTCGTACCCGGCGGCCATTTCGGCGAGCCATTTCGCCATCACCGAAAGCCTTGACCGGAACTGCGGCTTCATCTGCTCGCCAGGCGGGATGTCGAGTTCGACCAGCCAGTCGAGCGGCAGGTAGCAGCGCCCGGCACGGTCATCTTCCTCGATGTCGCGCGCGATATTGGCGAGCTGGAAGGCGATGCCGAGGTCGGCGGCACGATCGCGCGCGTCGATATCGCTGGCCTCCACCCCCATGACATGCGCCATCATCACGCCGACGACGCCCGCGACCTGATAGCAATAGGTCAGAAGATCATTCTCGCTGCGCGGCCGCCAGTCCGCCGCATCCATTGCGAAGCCGCGGATATGATTGCGCAGCAGCTCGTGCGGGATCGCGCATTCGCGGACGACATGGCCCAGCCCGTCAAAGGCGGGATTCCCGACAGTCTCGCCGGCGAGCGCGGCTTCGGTCATTGCCGATATCTCGGCAATCCGCGCCTGTGGGTCGGCAACGCGCGCCATCACGCCGCCATGGTCCTGACCGTCGGCGAGATCGTCGCATTTGCGGCACCAGGCATAGAGCAGCCAGGCGTGCTCGCGTGTCCTCCGGTCGAACAGCCGGCTCGCCAGCTCAAAGGAGCGCGAACCACGCGCGATACTCTCGCCCGCGGTCGCCACGAGCGCTTCACGGCTGGCGCCGGTCAAAGGTCCTTGCGGCCGATCCATTTGCCCGTTTGGGGCGGGACATAATCGGCGAGCAGGTCGATCAGGTCGGGAATGCTCTCCGCGACGATCAGCATGTCGCGATGGTCCTGCGTCAGGAAGCCCCGGACGACCATGCCGTCGAGGAAGGCAATCAGCGAGTCGTAATAGCCGCCGACATTGACGAGCGCGCAGGGCTTGGGGTGATAGCCGAGCTGGCCCCAGGTCCAGACCTCGAACATTTCCTCCATCGTCCCGATCCCGCCGGGCAGCGCGATGAAGCCGTCGGCGCGCTCGGCCATCAGCGCCTTGCGCTCGTGCATGTTGGCGGTGATGTGCAGTTCGGTGCAGCCATGATGCGCCAGCTCGCGCTCGACCAGTGCCTGCGGGATCACGCCGATCACTTCGCCCCCTGCCTCGATCGCGGCATCGGCGAGCACGCCCATCAGCCCGACATTGCCGCCGCCATAGACGAGCCCGATCCTCGCCTCCGCCAGTTCGCGGCCGAGCGCCTCCGCCGCGTCGCGGTACATCGGATCGAAACCCGGGCTCGACCCGCAGAACACCGTGAAGCGCGTCATCGTCTCAAATCCTCCAGCATCAGTGCAGCAGTGGCCTTGGCGCTCGCGACGACGCCCGGAATGCCCGCCCCCGGATGCGTGCCCGCGCCCGCGAAGTAAAGATTGGAAATCGCATCGTCGCGATTATGCGTCCGGAACCACGCGCTCTGCGTCAGGATCGGCTCGAGCGAGAAGGCGCTGCCGTGGTGCGCGTTGAGGTCGGCGGCAAAATCGCTCGGCGCATAGTGGAACCTGGTCACGATGCGCGAGTGGATATCGGGGATCAGCCGGCGGCCGATCTCGTCAAGGATGCGCTTTTCGAGGATCGGGCCGATCTCGGCCCAGTCGACGGGCAGCTTGCCTAGGTGGGGCACGGGGGCGAGCGCGTAGAAGGTCGAGTGGCCTTCGGGCGCGAGCGATGGATCGGTCACCGTCGGGTGATGGAGATAGAGCGCGAAATCCTCGCTCAGCACGCCGTGCTCGAAAATGTCGGTAAGCAGTTCCCGATAGCGTGGGCCGAACAGGATCGAATGATGCGGAATCCCCGGCCAGGTGCCCGTGATGCCAAAATGGACGATGAACAGCGAGGGCGAGAAACGCTTGGTAGAGAGCGCCTGCGCCACGCGCGCGCCACGGCGATTGCCGGCGAGCAGGTCGCGATAGCTGTGCACGATGTCCGCATTGCTCGCCACCGCATCGGCATCCATCCGCCAGCCGCTGACGGTCCGCACGCCCGTCACGCGATCGCCGACGGTCTCGATCTCGGCGACCGGATCGCCCAGCCTGAGCGTGCCGCCGAGCCGCTCGAAATGCCTGACCATGCCGGCGACGAGCTGGTTGGTGCCGCCTTTGGCGAACCACACGCCGTCCTTTTTCTCGATCGTGTGGATCAGCGCATAGATCGCGCTCGTCGTCATCGGATTGCCCCCGACGAGCAGCGTGTGGAAGCTCAGCGCCTCGCGCAGCTTCTCGTTCTGCACGAACTGCGCGACGATCGAATAGACCGAACGCCAGGCCTGATGGCGGATGAGCGCGGGCGCCGCGCGTGCCATCGACGCGAGGTCGAGAAAGGCCGTCGCGCCCAGCTTCTCATAGCCCTCGGCATGAACCCCCGCCGAATAGTCGAGGAATTTCTCGTAACCCTGCAGATCCATCGGATTGAGCCGCGCGATCTCGGCGCGCAGCTGGGCCTCGTCGTTCGAATAGTCGAACTGCGTGCCGTCGGGCCAGTTGAGCCGGTAAAAGGGCGAGACGGGTTCGAGCGTCACGTCATCCGACATCGAGCGTCCCGAAAGCGCCCAGAGCTCGATCAGGCAGCGTGGATCGGTGATCACGGTGGGGCCGGCATCGAAGGTGAAGCCGTCCCTTTCCCAGTAATAGGCGCGCCCGCCCGGCTTGTCGCGCGCCTCGATGATCGTGGTTTCGACCCCCGCTGATTGCAGCCGGATCGCCAGCGCCAGCCCGCCGAACCCCGCCCCGATAACTGCCGCCCTCTTTCCGCCCAGGCTCAAGCGCGTTTCTCCCTGATCGCCGCGATCGCCCGGCGGACGGACACCGGCGGCTTCCCGCTGAGGATCCGCAGCTTGTCCAGCGCCGTCGAGCGCGCGGCATAGAAGCGGGATATCAGCGCGGGATCAAGCCGGTAGAAGCGTTCAAGGATTCGGTAGCGCTGCGCAGGCTCGGCCGCGCGGAAAAGCATGGTGTTGAGCAACCGGTAGAAGCGCCGGTCGCGCCATATATCGCGCGCATGTTCGAAAAGGCGGTCGTGCAGCGCCTCGCCCTCGAAATCCGCAAGATCCGCGACGAGGATCGCGGTCCTGACCGCGTCGGGAAGCGAATAGCCCGTAGCCGGATGGAACAGCGCGGCGCGCATCCCGGCCTTGGGCACCTGCGTGCCCCCCATGTCCCAATAGCGTTCGAAATCGCCCCCCATGCAGACGGGCAACACGCCGGTTTCCTCCCGTGCGACATGATCCACGCGCCAGCCCTGTGCGCCCGCATAGTCGGCGATCCGCCTGCGCAGCGTGGTGCTGTCGAGATCGGGCCGGTCGGCATAATAGGTATCCTCGACGAAGATGCGTTCCTCGGCGAAGGGCAGGGTGTAGACGAAGCGATAGCCGTCGTCCTGTGGCACCGTCGCGTCCATCACCATCGGGTGGTCGCGGTGGTGTGGATCGGTGAGCACCAGCTCCTGCCCAAGGAACTTCTGCCAGCCGAGATCGAGTGCCGAGAAGTCGGCGGCGCCGCGCGCATCGATTACGCCCTGCGCGCGCACGCGATCCCCTCCCGCCAGTACGACGCTGGTCCGCGTCAGCGCAGCGACACGGCGCTCGGTCATCAGCGCCTTTCGCGGCAAGGTCGCGCGGACGTGCCGGTCGAGCGTTTCCGACAGGATCGCATAATAACGCTCGCCCAGGCGCCGGCGGTGCGCGGGAAAGGCGACCTCATGCCCGCCCCACATATATGCAACCGCGGGGGCGATGAGCGCGCGGTGCTCGGGCGCGACGTCGCTGCCGAAAAAGGACCAGATATGGTCGCCGCCGATCACGGGGCTCGCCTCGATCAGCCGGACGTCGAGCCCGGGCCGCCGCGCATGCAGCGCGAGCGCGATCAGCGAGCCCGCCAGGCCGCCACCAACAATCGCAATGTCACAGGATATCTTGCTAGGCATTTGGCCCCGGCCCTACAGAGCTTTTTGAGAAAGCTCAAAGGGCTGGAGTCGCGCCGCGCGACTTTGCGGCGACCGGGCGGAAAAAGGGGATCAGGAACATCATGCCATCGGGACTTGCAGCCCTGCTCGACGACGTTGCGGGCATCGCCAAGCTGGCCGCGGCCTCGGTCGACGACGTTTCGGCGGCGGCGGGCAAGGCGGGCACCAAGGCGGCGGGCGTCGTGATCGACGATACCGCGGTGACCCCGCGCTATGTCGTCGGCTTCCATCCCGATCGCGAACTGCCGATGATCTGGCGCATCGCGCTGGGCTCGCTCAGAAACAAGCTCGTCTTCCTGCTGCCCGCCGCGCTGCTGCTCAGCGCCTTCGCAGATTGGGCGATTACGCCGCTGCTGATGCTGGGCGGCGCCTATCTCTGCTTCGAGGGCGCCGAAAAGGTGATCGAGGCAGTGTTTGGCCATGACGAGGCCGGTCCCGCCGAAGCCGGAGAAGAGGTCGACGACCCCGCGCATCTCGAACAGCAAAAGGTGGCGGGCGCGATCCGCACTGACTTCATCCTTTCCGCCGAAATCATGGCGATCGCGCTCGCCGATGTGGCGGAGCGGCCGATCTGGACACAGGCCGTCGTGCTCGCGCTCGTCGGCATCCTCGTGACCGTTGGTGTATACGGCGTCGTCGCGATGATCGTGAAGATGGACGATATCGGCCTCCATCTCGCCGAAAAGCCCGCAGCGCTCGCGCGCAGCATCGGCCGTGGCCTCGTGAAGGCGATGCCCACGCTGCTCTCCGCGCTGTCGACGATCGGCACGGCGGCGATGATCTGGGTCGGTGGCGGGATCATCGTTCACGGGATCGAGGAATATGGCCTGACCACGATCCCGCACTTCATCCACCACAGTGCTGAAGTGGCCGCGCATGCGACGCCCGTCGCGCAGGGTCTCGTCGAATGGGCGGTGGGCGCGATCGGCGCGGGGATCATCGGCCTCGCCATCGGCGGCGTCATCGTCGCTGTGGCGCACAGGGTGAAGCACTGACCGACGCGCGCTTGCATTCTGTATCGCTTCGCAGAAAAGTGGCGATCCCGAGTAAGTCCGCGAACGAGTAAAAACATTGATCAAGCCAGCCCGCGGGCGTCCGCGCAGCTTCAACGCCGAGGCGATGCTCACCATCGTCGCGGACCGGTTTCGCGATGGCGGTTATTCGGCGACTTCGCTCGATGCGATCGCCGAGGCGACGGGGCTCAACCGCCCCAGCCTCTATGCCGCCTATGGCGACAAGAAGGCGATGTACCTCGCCGCACTCGCGCGCGTGCATGACGGCACGGCACGTATTTTCGACCGGATAGACGCCGCCGCGCCCGACCTGCGCGATTCGGTCGCGATGCTCTTCGCCGCGTCGATCGCGAGCTACCTCGCCGGTCCCCACGGGGCGCGCGGCTGCCTCGCCATCGGCACCGCGCCGGCCGAAGCAGTGATGGACGCCGATATCCGCGCCGCGCTCGATCATCTCGTCGCCCTCATCGATGCGCGTATAGCTTTATGGTTCGTCGCGCGCGGCGCCTCCGACGGCGCGGCACGCGCGCGGCTCGTCGGATCGGTACTGCACTCGCTTGCCGTCCGGGCACGCGCGGGCGCCCCGCGCGAAACGCTCGAAGCGATCGCCGCCGATGCGATCGAACTGCTCGTGCCGCGCTGAGGCGATGGACGCGGCGCTCGCCATTGCGCTCTCGGCGTTTGCGATGACGCTGATCGTCGGTGCGCGTTATCTGGCTGCGAGCGGCGGCTTCGCGCTCGTAACGCGGATCATGCATCGCGGCCTCTATTCCGGGCTCGACGCGCAGATGCGCCGCGAGATTGGCTGGTCGCTCGCAAGCGCCGCAATCTACGGCATTCCCGCGGGCATCGTCGCATGGGGCTGGCAGAACCGCGGCTGGACGCAGGTCTATTGGGACGTCGGCGACCGGCCGTTCTGGTACTGGGCGCTATCGGTGCTGCTCTACCTCGCGCTGCACGATGCGTGGTTCTACTGGACGCATCGCTGGATGCACCGTCCGTGGCTGTTCCGCATCGCGCACGCAGTCCACCACCAGAGCCGCCCGCCCACCGCCTGGGCGGCGATGAGCTTTCATCCGGCAGAGGCGATCACCGGCGCCGTCGTCATTCCTGCGCTGGTCTTCCTCGTCCCCATCCATGTCGGTGCGCTGGCGCTTGTGCTGGCGATCATGACGGTTATGGGTGTGACCAACCATATGGGGTGGGAGATATTTCCGCGCTTCGTCCATTCCGGGTCTTTGGGGGGCTTGCTGATCACCGCGAGCCATCATCAGCGGCACCATCAGCAATACAGGTGCAACTATGGGCTCTATTTCCGTGTCTGGGATCGACTGTGCGGCACCGATCAGGGGCTTGGAGACTTTGACTTGCCGGATCGCGATCACGGCGCTGATGATGTTGACGCTGGGCGGCGCGACCGGGACGGGGTCGCTTGAGCTCGAATTCGAGAAGCTGCGCTCGAGCAAGGGCCTGATCCGGATCTGCCTGACGACCAGCTCCGCGCATTTTCCCGACTGCAAGGGCGATCCTGGCGCAATCACGCGCTCGATCGCGGCCGATCAGCCACGTACGCGCTTCGATGCGCTCCCTGTAGCAGATTATGCGATTGCGGTGATCCATGACGAGAACGGCAATGCGAAGCTGGATAGCGTCGCGGGCATCCCTCGCGAGGGATTCGGCTTCTCGCGCAACCCCGCGATCGGCTTCGGGCCACCGCGTTTTGTTGCGGTGCGTTTCGCGATCGGTGCGGGAATGACGCGTCAGACCGTGCGGATGCGCTACCTGCTCTGACGGGCAAACCGCAACTAATTGACCTCGCGCCACGTTTCTGTTGCGTAACGCCGACAAAAGGGAGCCGTTGCATGACCGTCCAAACGATCCGCCTGCTCATGTTGCCCGTCTTCGCCCTGTGCGCGGCATCGCCCGCGCTGGCGCGCGAGGACGACACGGTCACGGTCGGCGCCGGTGTCGTTTATGGCCCCTCCTACGAAGGATCGGACGACTATATCGTCTTCCCCGGCGCGCAGGCACGCGGTCAGGTCGAGGGCTATCGCTTCTTCACGCGCGGTCTCCAGCTGTTTGTCGATGGCATCTCCGAGCCGGCGGACGAAACGCTCGATCTCTCCTTCGGCCCCGTGGCAGCGGTGCGGCTCAGCCGCGTGACGAGCATCAAGGACGATCAGGTCCGCGCGCTCGGCAAGCTCGATCCGGCGATCGAGGTCGGCGCCTTTGTCGGCATTGCCAAGACGGGGGTGATTACCAGCGCCTATGACACGCTGGCGTTCCGCGTGGCGTTCAGCGCCGACGTCGCGGGCGCGCACGAAAGCTATGTCATCACCCCAGCGATCGAATACGGCACACCGCTCAGCAAGCAGACTTATGTCGGGATCGGCGTTTCCGCCGACTATGTCGGCGACCGCTATGCGCGCTACTATTTCAGCGTCAGCCCCGCGGGCGCGGCGGCGAGCGGGCTGTCGCCCTTCGACGCCGAAGGCGGGTTCAAGAACATCACCTTCAACCTGCTCGGCGCGCAGTCGCTCTCGGGCGACCTGCGCACCGGCTGGTCGCTCTTCGCGGTGGGCAGTTATTCAAGGCTGCTCGGCGACTTCAAGCGCAGCCCGATCGTCAGCGAAGCGGGCGATGCCGACCAGTGGATCGGCGCGATCGGCGTCGCCTATACCTTCTGATATTCCCCAACCGTCATGCCAGCGAACGCTGGCATCTGCCAACGAGATCGCGCTTGATCCGATGGCAGACCCCAGCTTTCGCTGGGGTGACGTGAGGAATAAGTCCGATCAGGCCTGGCGCGTCCCCGTCAGCGGGAAGCTGCCGAACGCACCCGCGCCCGCGCTGCCGGCGATCGTGTCGCCGTCAACCTTCGCGCTGCAATCGAGCGTCATCGGCATCGGCACCTTGATGTTCATCTTCCAGCTGATCGTGTCGCCGTCGATCGTGCCATCCTCGATCTCCATCGCGCCCATCGCGCCCGTCATCGTGCCGTTGAAGGCGTTGCCGCTGCTGTTCACCGTCAGCACGGCCTTCTGGTCGCCCAGCGGCGACTTGATCACGCAATCCCAGGCGCCGTCCACATTGGCCATGTCAAATCCTCCCTTGGTTCATAACAATCACTGTGCCGACGGCACGACCTCGACCGGCAGCCCCAGCGCGTCAAGCTGGCTGCGTACCTTGTCGGCATCGCCGACCACCACCCAGAGCATCCGGTCCGCCTTGATCGCATCGCGCGCGGCCTTGTCGAGATCGGCGGCGGTCATCGCGCGATAGCGCGCCGCGAGCGTGTCGTAATAGTCGTCCGACCGCTGGTAAAGCACATTGCGCTGCATCCCGCCGAGAACATCGGCGGCGGTCTCGTAGCTGCCGGGCAGTTCGCGGATGCTGCCGTTCTTGGTGCGCTCGAGTTCCTCGGGCGTCACGCCCTTGTTGGTCAGGAAAGCCGCCATCTGTTCCTGCAGCGCCTTGACCGAGGGGCCCGTCTTGTCGGCCTGGACCGGCGCGAAGACGAGATAGGGCACCTGCTCGACCACGCGGTTGACCTGCGCGCGCACGCCATAGGACCAGCCCTTGGTCTCGCGCAGGTCCATGTTGATCCGCGACAGGAAATTGCCGCCGAGCACATCATTGGCGGAAAGCAGCGTCGTGATCTCCTCGGTGCCCTTGAGCGGAAGAATCTCGCCGCCGAGGATCAGCGACTGCGGCGAATCCTTGCGGTCGACCAGCACGATGCGCGGCTGCGGTGCAGGAATTGCGGCGCCGAAGTCCTTCTTGCCGGGCTTGCCCTTGGCCTTCCACTTCCCGAAGTGCTGCTCGAGCAGTGGCGTTATCGTCTCCAGCGGCTGGTCGCTCACGACGAAGATCGTCGCCTTTTCAGGCCGGAACCAGGCGCCGTGGAATGCGGTGAGGTCCTTGCGGCTGACCTTCGCCACGGCCTTGGGATCGCCCGTGCCGGTAAACGGCACGCCATAGGGATGCTGCGCGCCATAGAGCAGCGGCGGCAGCGTGCGGAGCGCAAGGCCCTGCGGCTGCGTCATCTCGTCGGAGATGCGCGCGAGCTGCTGGACGCGCAGACGCTCGACCTCGGCCGGCGCGAAGGCCGGGTTCCTGATGATGTCGCCATAGAGGTCGAGCGAGGGCGCCAGATTGTCCGACAGCGCGAAGAGGTTGACCATCGTCCGGTCCATCGACGCATAGTTGCTGATCGTGGCGCCGAGGATTTCCTGCCGCTCCGCGATCTGCACCGAGTTGAGCGTCTTCGTCCCCTCGTCGAGCAGCGCAAGCATCAGCGACTGCGTGCCGAGCTTGGCCTTGGGATCCGCAGCATTGCCCGCGTCGAAGCTCATCGACACCTGCGTGATCGGCACCGCGTCGCGGTGCGCATAGATGATCTGGATGCCGTTGGAGAGCTTGGCGCGCGTCACCGTCGGGAAGTCGAGGTCGGCGATCGGGCCGACATCGGGCAGCTTCGAGCGATCGACCGCTGGCGCGCGTGCGGGCGCGGCCTCGGCGGGAATCTTCGAGGGCGCAGCCATCGGCTTCTCGCCCTTCTTCGGCGCGCGATAATAGGCGGGCGCGAAGCCGCCCCGCGACGCCTTGGCCTCTTCATAGGGATCGCGCTCGCCGGGCACCACGCTCAGCGCATAGACCGGGCGGCCCAGCCATTTCTGCATCGCCGCCGTTACCTGCGCGGGCGTCGCTGCCGCATAGGCCGCGAGCTGCTTCTTGTAGAAGTCTGCGTCGTCCGAATAGAGTTCCCCCTCGGCCAGTGCGACCGCCTTGCCGCCGAAGCCGCCGACCGATTCAAGCCCTGAAATCCGGCTCGCCACGGTCCGCGTCGCGACGCGCTTCACCTCTTCAGCGGTCGGGCCGTTCCTGAAATAGTCGGCGAGGATCGCGTCGAGCCGTTTCGAAACCATCGCGGCGTCGACGCCCGGCTTCACGTCGACCTGAACCTCGAACATGCTCAGCTGCGCGAATTGCTGGAGGTCCGCCGAAACACGCACCGCGAGCTTTTCGTCGCGCACGAGGATGTTGTCGAGCCGCGAGCTGGCGAGCCCGCCGAGTACGGTTGCGCCGACCGAAAGCGGCACCGCATCGGGATCGTTGAGGCCCGGCACGATCCAGTCGCGATAGATCCGCGTCGTCGCGACGCGGTCCTTCATCACCTCGTCCTTGCGGCTGGCCAGCGTCGGGATCGGCGTGTTCACCTTACCCTGCTCGGGGCCGCGCGCGATGTCGCCGAAATATTTCTCGACCATCGGCTTTGCGGTCGCGACGTCGATATCGCCCGCAAGCACGAGGATCGCGTTGTTGGGGCCGTAATGCTGGCGGAACCAGTTCTTCACGTCCTCGAGGCTGGCGGCGTCGAGATCGGCCATCGAGCCGATCGTCGAATGGCCATAGGGGTGATCGGCGGGCAGCATCGCCGCGATCTGCGCATATTCGACCAGGCCATAGGGCTGGTTGTCGCCCTGGCGCTTTTCGTTCTGGACGACGCCGATCTGGTTGGTCAGCTTGTCCTGCGTCACCGCGCCGAGCAGATGCCCCATGCGATCGGATTCGAGGAACAGCGCGCGCTCGAGCGCGGCGGCCGGCACCGTTTCGAAATAGTTGGTGCGGTCGAACCAGGTGGTGCCGTTGAAGTCGGTGGCGCCGACCTGCTGGAGCGGCTCGAAGAAATCGCCCGGCGCGTTCTCCGACCCGTTGAACATCAGATGCTCGAAAAGATGCGCAAAGCCCGTTTTGCCCTTGGGCTCGTGCTTCGATCCGACATCGTACCATACCGACACCGCGACGATCGGCGCCTTGCGGTCGGTATGGACGAGCACGCGCAGCCCGTTGGCGAGCGTGAAGGCCTGATAGGGAATATCGACCTTCTGGATGAGCGTGCTGACCGGAACCGGGGTCGGCTCGCTGGTCTGGGCGGTTGCGGGGAACGAAGACAGTGCGATCAGGGGCACGGCGAAGAGGCCGGCAAGCATATGACGCATCAAGACATCCTTTTTCGGAACCTGCCGGGACCATAGCAGCCGCCATCTCACTGACAAGCGGCGCTTCTGCAAAGCGCCAACGGGCGCCGACGAAGCCGACATGCCGCCCATCACATCCCCTCCCCGTCGCTGTTATCCGCCGCGCGAATTCGTTTCAGCTGCACCTTTCTCCATCCCCGGATATGCGATACGCCTCACGCGATCGGACACGCCATCACAAGGACATGCAATGCAATTTCGGACAATCGCAGCGGCACTGGCGCTGGCATCGGCTTCCACCGCGGCGATCGCGCAATCGGACAGCACGCCCGAATTCAGGCCCGAAGCCGTCCGCGCGCATGTCGAATTTCTGGCGGACGACCTGCTCGAAGGGCGTGACGCAGGTACGCGCGGCTACGACATCGCCGCGCATTATGTGGCATCTCACTTCGAGGCGCTCGGCCTGAAGCCTGCGGCCGAGGGCGGCTGGTATCAGCAGGTGCCCTTTGTCGAGATGAAGCTCAAGGCCAAGGACAGCGCCGCGCTGACGATCGGCGGCACGCGCTTCCCCAATGCGGGCGACGTGCTGATCGGTGCCAAGGGCGGCGACACGCGTGACAGTGTGGAAGGCCAGGTGGTCTTCGTCGGCTTCGGGCTCGACAAGCCCGAGCTCGGCTTCGACGACTATGCGGGACTCGACGTCCGCGGCAAGATCGTTGCGGTGCTGAGCGGATCGCCCAAGGGCACGCCAAGCGAGATCGGCGCGCATCTCGCGTCCGAAAAGGCCAGGATGGCCGCGGCGCACGGCGCGATCGGCATGATCTCGATCCAGACGCTCGAACGGCAGAAGGCGCGCCCCTGGGCGCGGACGGTGCAGTTCGCTGGCGAACCCGACATCGCCTGGGCCGACGCATCGGGCAAGCCGCACAGCGCAACGCCGGGCATCCGCTTCAGCGCGACGCTCAACACCCCCGCGGCACAGGCGCTGTTCCAGGGCGCACCCAAAGCGCTGCCCGCCATTCTGGCGCAGGCCGACAAGAAGGGCGGCAAGCCAAAGGGTTTCGTGCTGAAACCGACGGTGAAGATGGAGCGCGAGGTCGAACAGCGCCGTTTCACCAGCCCCAATGTCGTGGCGGTGCTGCCGGGATCGGACCCCGCACTGGCGCATGAATATGTCCTGCTGATGGCGCATCTCGACCATGAGGGTGTCAAGGACAACGGCAAGGACGGCGACAAGATCTACAACGGCGCGATGGACAATGCCGCGGGCGTCGCGACGATGCTCGAGGTGGCACGTGCAATGGCGGCCGCGCCCGAAAGGCCCAAACGTTCGGTCGTATTCGCCGCGGTCACTGCCGAGGAAGACGGGCTGCTGGGTTCCGAATATCTAGCGCAGCATCCGCTCGCCAAGGACGGGAAGGTCGTCGGCGTCGTCAACCTCGATATGCCGATTCTGCTCTACGACTTCACCGACGTCATCGCCTTTGGCGCGGAGCATTCGACGCTCGGCCCGATCACCGAAAAGGCCGCGGAAAGTGCGGGCGTCAAGCTCTCGCCCGATCCGCTGCCCGAGGAAGGCCTGTTCACGCGCTCGGATCACTACCGCTTCGTCCAGCAGGGAATCCCCTCGATCTTCCTTATGACGGGCTTCGCCAATGGCGGCGAAAAGGCGTTCCAGAGCTTCCTCGCGACGCATTATCACCGCGTCAGCGATCAGATCGACCTGCCCTTCAACTGGGAGGCGAGCGCCAAATTCGCGAAGATCAATTATGGGATCGCGAAGGAGATCGCGGACGCCCCCACCGCGCCGCGCTGGTATGCCGGCAGCTTCTTCGGCAACGCCTTCGCTGCGACGCAGGACAAGGCGCAACGCGCGGGCGATTGATCCAGTTATCCGATTCTTCCCGGGCGCTGCTGCCCGGGGAGGGTTTCGTAATCACCAAAAAACGCTGTCCTACATTGCCGTTCCCTGACATCGTGCCGCCCTCGCTATCGGAACAGGGATCGATGCAGGATCGTGCGGCACTGATCGACCGGCTCAATCAAAACAGCGTCTGTGATCGACGCGATTTTCCCGGCATCACTGACCTTACTGACCTTTGGCGTTTCAAATCAACTCGACACCCCCTTGTGTTGCAAAATGGCAACACCATATCGCGGCCGTACCGAAACAGGGGAGCTTCATGAACCTCGAGAAATTCACCGATCGCGCCAAGGGCTTCCTCCAGTCTGGCCAGACCGTCGCGATCCGCATGAACCATCAGCGGATCAGCCCGGAGCATCTGCTGAAGGCGCTGCTCGAGGATGAGCAGGGCATGGCGTCCGGCCTGATCCGTGCCGCCGGGGGCAATCCGGGCACCGCGATCGCAGAGACCGACAAGGCGCTCGCCAAAATCCCGGCGGTCTCGGGCAGCGGCGCGCAGCAGACGCCCGGCCTCGACAACGACCTGGTGCGCGTACTCGATTCCGCCGAGCAGATCGCGCAGAAGGCCGGAGACAGCTATGTCACCGTCGAGCGGATGCTGCTCGCGCTTGTGCTCGCGACGACCACCAATGCGGGCAAGGCACTCGCCGCCGCGGGCGTGAAAGCCGACGCGCTCAACGCCGCGATCAATGAACTACGCAAGGGCAAGACCGCCGACACGGCCTCGGCAGAGGACCGCTACGATGCGCTCAAGAAGTTCGCGCGCGATCTGACCCAGGCGGCGAAGGACGGCAAGCTCGACCCAGTAATCGGCCGCGACGAGGAAATCCGCCGTACGATCCAGATCCTCGCGCGCCGCACCAAGAACAATCCCGTGCTCATCGGCGAGCCCGGCGTCGGCAAGACCGCGATCGCCGAAGGGCTCGCGCTCAGGATCGCCAATGGCGACGTGCCCGACAGCCTCAAGGATCGCACGCTGATGGCGCTCGACATGGGCAGCCTGATCGCGGGCGCCAAATATCGCGGCGAGTTCGAGGAGCGCCTGAAGGGCGTGCTCGACGAGGTGCGCGGCGCCGAGGGTGACATCATCCTCTTCATCGACGAGATGCATACGCTGATCGGCGCGGGCAAGACCGAGGGCGCGATGGACGCGTCCAATCTGCTCAAGCCCGCGCTCGCGCGCGGCGAACTGCATTGCATCGGCGCGACCACGCTCGACGAGTACCAGAAATATGTGGAGAAGGACCCTGCGCTCCAGCGGCGCTTCCAGCCGGTCTTCGTGGGCGAGCCGACGGTCGAGGACACGATCTCGATCCTGCGCGGTCTCAAGGAGAAGTACGAGCTGCACCACGGCGTGCGGATCACCGACGGCGCGCTCGTGTCGGCGGCGACGCTTTCCAACCGCTACATCACCGACCGTTTCCTGCCCGACAAGGCGATCGACCTGATGGATGAGGCCGCGTCGCGGCTGCGCATGGAGGTCGAGTCCAAGCCCGAGGAGATCGAGAATCTCGACCGGCGCATCATTCAACTCAAGATCGAGCGCGAGGCGCTGAAGAAGGAAACCGACCAGGCGTCGAAGGATCGGCTCGCGGCGCTCGAAGAGGATCTTGCCAATCTCGAGCAGCAATCGGCTGAGCTCACACAGCGCTGGCAGGCCGAGAAGGACAAGATCGCGGGCCAGGCCCGGATCAAGGAGCAGCTCGACGCCGCACGGCTTCAGCTTGAGCAGGCGCAGCGTTCGGGCGATCTCGCCAAGGCCGGCGAGCTCTCCTACGGCGTGATCCCGCAACTCGAAAAGCAGCTTGCCGACGCCGAGAGCGCCGCGGCCGGCGCGATGCTGCGCGAGGAGGTGACGAGCGAGGACATCGCGGCGGTGGTCAGCCGCTGGACGGGTATTCCCGTCGACAAGATGCTCGAGGGCGAGCGCGAGAAGCTGCTCCAGATGGAGGAGATGATCGGCAGGCGCGTGATCGGGCAGGAAGCCGCGGTCAGGGCGGTCTCCAAGGCGGTCCGCCGCTCGCGTGCGGGCCTTCAGGATCCCAACCGGCCGCTCGGCTCGTTCCTCTTCCTCGGCCCCACGGGCGTCGGCAAGACCGAGCTCACCAAGGCGCTCGCCGGATTCCTGTTCGACGACGACAATGCGATGGTCCGCATCGACATGAGCGAGTTCATGGAGAAGCATTCGGTCGCCCGGCTGATCGGCGCGCCCCCGGGCTATGTCGGCTATGAGGAAGGCGGCGTATTGACCGAGGCGGTCCGGCGTCGCCCCTATCAGGTCGTGCTGTTCGATGAGGTCGAAAAGGCGCATTCGGACGTGTTCAACGTCCTGCTCCAGGTGCTCGACGACGGTCGTCTGACCGATGGTCACGGCCGCACGGTCGATTTCTCCAACACGCTCATCATCCTGACCTCGAACCTCGGAAGCCAGTATCTCGCAGGCATGACCGACGACCAGTCGGTGGCCGATGTCGAGCCGCAGGTGATGGAGATCGTGCGCGGCCATTTCCGCCCCGAATTCCTCAACCGGCTCGACGAGATCATCCTGTTCCACCGGCTCGGCCAGCAGCATATGGCCCCGATCGTCGACATCCAGGTGTCGCGCGTCCAGAAGCTGCTCAAGGATCGCAAGGTTTCGCTCGACCTGACCGATCCCGCGCGCGCATGGCTTGGCCGCGTTGGCTACGATCCCGTCTACGGTGCAC
This sequence comes from Sphingobium sp. FW306-1B-F04DB, assembly GCF_058781925.1. Taxonomy (NCBI): domain Bacteria; kingdom Pseudomonadati; phylum Pseudomonadota; class Alphaproteobacteria; order Sphingomonadales; family Sphingobiaceae; genus Sphingobium; species Sphingobium sp. FW306-1B-F04DB. The sequence continues at coordinate 46,051 of NZ_JBYSXE010000019.1, forward strand.
GGCCTCTGAAGCGCGCGATCCAGAAATACCTCCAGGACCCGCTCGCCGAGCTGATCCTGAAGGGCGAGGTTCCCGATGGATCGAGGATCAGGGTCGACGAGGGCGACGGCGCCCTCGTGCTGACCCGGGAGGCTTGACGGGCGCCGGCGGGCCTGCTCTCCGGCAGCGCATGTCCGCCGACGCCCCTGCCTTTTCGCTCCACCCTGCAATCGACGTCGAGACCTGCCGGCGTGTGTACGAAGCCGAAGGGCGCGTGCAGATCGCGCCCTTCCTCGCCGATGACGATGCGCGCGCTCTGCAGCGCCATCTTGCAGCGCGGACGGACTGGACGCTGGTGCTCAATTCGGGCGCGAAGACCTTCGAGCTCGATGCCGAAGCGCAGCGGCAACTGACTCCCGAACAGCGCACGCGGCTCGGCGCCGCGGTCGCGGACTCGGCGCGCGACGGCTTCCAGTTCTGCTTCGAGAATATCCGCGTGCCCGAACGCGGCGTTGTGGCGAGCCCGCTGGACCGCTTCGCCGCTTTCCTGTCGTCGCCGCGGGTACTCGCTGCATTGCGTCATATCACCGGCTCGGATGCACCCAGCTTCGCCGACGCTCAGGCGACACGCTACGGCCCCGGCCATCTGCTCACGGCGCATGACGACGCGGTCGCGGGCAAGAACCGCCACGCCGCCTATGTGCTGTCGCTGAGCGAAAACTGGCGCGCCGAATGGGGCGGGCTGCTGCTCTTCCACGGGCCGGACGGGCTGATCGAGCGCGGCTTTGCGCCGCGCTTCAACGCGCTCAACCTGTTCACCGTGCCGCAGCCACACAGCGTCAGCCAGGTCGCATCCTTTGCGCCTGCATTGCGTCTCGCCATCACCGGCTGGCTCCGTTCGGGCAAGCCGGACTGACGCCCCGTCGCCTTCACGCGAAAGGCGACACGAAACCCCATAAGAAAAAGGGCGGAGCCGAAGCCCCGCCCACCCCTTTTGTCACACGGGCTTGCGCTTAGAAGCGCAGCGAGGCGCCAACCGAGAGGTAACGGCCATAGACGTCGTACACGCTCGGGAAGGTGTTCGACTGCTCGCCATTGCCACCCGTCTGCGCGCTGATCACGAACGGCGGCTTCTTGTCGAAGACGTTGTTCACGGCCGCAGTCAGTTTGAGGTTGTCAAGCACGTCGGCGCCGACCGACAGGTCGAAATAGTTCTGCGCTTTCAGCACTTCGGCGGCGAACTGGATGTCCGGATTGTCGTCGCGGACCTTGCCGAAGTAACGCCACTGGATCGAGGTCGTGATCGGACCGGTCACCAGCGTGGTGCGCAGCGAGTGCCGCCACTTGGGAAGCGGCTGCTGCACCGAGTTGCCGCAGGTGTTGCCGAACTTGCCCGCGCATTCGTTGACGATGTCCAGGCCGGTGACGGGCGTGAACTCATAGTTGAACACGCGCGTACCCGAGAAGTTGAACGACAGCTTGGGCTCCTCGGCGCCGAAGAAGGCCGGCAGCGTGAAGCGGTAACCCGCAGTCACGTCGATACCGTCGGTCTTCAGGCCACCCGAGTTCTGGCGGGCGTCGATGATCTTGTCGACCTGGCCCAGGCTGTTGCGCGTGAACAGGTCGCAGAAATCCTCGATACCCTGGTTGTAGCAGGCGTCGAAGATGTTCGCCTGGCCCACGGTGCCGATATAGCCGTCGATCGTGATATTGTAGTAATCGACGGTGGCGCTGAAGCCGGGGAGGAAGCCCGGCGTCAGCACGCCGCCGATCGTCCAGGTCTTCGACTTTTCCTCGCGCAGATCGGGGTTGCCGCTCAGATAGCTCGGCGGGTTAACCTGATCGGGGTCATTGACGTTGGGGTTGCCCACCAGGTTCGCGGGAACGCCAGTCGCGATGCAGCGATCGATGACGGTCTGCGACAGGCCGGTATTGCCGCAAGGATCATTCTGACCCTCGAAGCTGACGGTCTGGCCGAGGAACAGCTCATAGACGCTGGGGCCGCGGATCGCGCGCTGATACTGACCGCGGAAACCAAGGTCCTTGACCACCTGCGCCAGCGCACCCGCCGACCAGGTGAAGACGCTGCCCGGAGCGTTCGAATAGTGCGAGTAGCGTGCCGCACCATTGACCTCGAACTTGTCGATGAAGGTGTCCGCCAGCAGCGGCACGTTCACTTCGGCGAACAGGTCGGTCACCGAATAGCCGCCCGCGGTGGGGGCACCCGGGTTGAAGCCCGCGACGTTGCCCGACGACAGGAAGGTGTCGGGGGTCACGCTGCCGTGCTCGCTGCGCCATTCGGCACCCAGCGCGATGCCCGCGGCGCCAGCGCCGAGATCGAACAGGTTGCCGTTGGTGATCGACGCACTCGCGACCTGGGTCGTGTACTGTTCGAGGTTGGTCGAATCGACGCCCAGATAGGCCGCTGCTTCGGGGCTGAGGTTGTTCAGGCCGAACAGGTTCGCCGGAACGCAACCCTGCGCACGCGCATCAGCCGAGGCGCAGACCAGGTTGCCGCCATTCGGAACGCCCGCGAACGGCGTCGCCGAGATCGCACCCGTGGTCGGATTCTGGAACGCCGTCTGCGTGGCCGCGATCAGGCTCGACAGCGCGACGTTGCCGCTCTGACGCTGCGAGTTCTTGGTGCGGGCGTACATGTAATAGGCGTCGTAGTTCCAGCCCGCGCCGATATCGCCCTTGGCACCGACGACCATGCGATACGCATTGCGGTCATCCTTGTTGACGCGGCCGCCGAGGCCGAGCGTGCGGAAGCCATAGCTCGGGGCGCTCACATAGCCGTCACCATCGGTGTCGAGCTGCGCCAGCGCGGCCTGAAGCTGCGGAGCGAAGAAGGGCGACGCGACCTGGAACTGGAGCGGTCCAAGCGCACCGGCATTGAGGCCCGAGCCACGCGGCGTGTTGTTCGAGATCGGGGTCGCGGCAAGCTGGTTGTCGACGCGGTTGTTGATGAACTGCGCCTCGAAATAGGGCGTGAAGAGGCTGCTGACCTCATACTGGCCCTGCGCCGCGACGAGGAAGCGCTCCTGCGGCACCTGGAGGTAGTTCACCGGGTTGGTGTTGTAGGCGTCGGTCGACGAATTGTACGGCGTCACGCTGCCATCGGGCGCGAAGTCGACATTGTCGGTCGTGAAGCCGAGCAGTGCGCCGAGCCCCGGAATGTTGATGCGGCCCTGCGGCACCGAACCCGAACCACCCGGGCTGAACGTGCCGTCCTGGTTGTCGTTGAAGCTGTTGCGCGACCAGGGGCGTGCGCCCGCGAAGATCGGCTTGCGCTTGTAATAGTCGACCGAGAGAGTGACGTTGCCGCGGCCGTCGTCGAAGTTGCCGCCGATCGTGCCGTTGACGTTGAAGCGGCCACCGTCGCCACGATCGGCGAGCTCGTAGGTCGAGTTGAGCTCGAAGCCCTGGAAGTCGTGCTTGGTAATGAAGTTGACGACGCCCGCGATCGCGTCCGAACCATAGACCGCCGAACGGCCGCCGGTCACGACGTCGACGCGCTCGATCAGCGCCTGCGGAATGGTGTTGAGGTCGACGACCTGGTTAACGTCATACGCGACATAGCGACGGCCATCGACGAGAACGAGCGTGCGCTGCGTGCCGAGGCCGCGCAGATCTACGGTGGCGACGCCGCCGCCGGGGTTGTTGGACGAACCGCTGGACGAGCCGACAACCTGGGGAAGATCGTTTAGGATGTTTTCGACGTTGGTGGTTGCTTGGAGCTTGAACTCGTCGCCGCTGACGACCGCGACGGGGCTGGCCGCCTCAAGGTCGGGCCGTGCGATACGCGAACCGGTGACGACGATCGCCTCGGGTTCATCCGAAGGCTGGGGCGCTTCCTGGGCAAAGGCGGGGATGGACACGATGGTCAAACCGAGTGCCAGATGCGCGGCACCCGTCCGGAGACGCAACAAACGCTTGTTCATTAGGACGCAATTCCTTTTGTACAATACTAATTTGGAACGAGAGTCGTTCCGGACCTTCTGGCCACCGGACGCAGCAAACCCAAGGGCCACTACGCGGTGGCGGTCCAATGAAGCAGATTTCCGGCGCTGTAAATTTAGGCATTCCGCAGAACAGCAAGAGAATCGGGATAGCGTCACATTTTTGCAACAGTTCTGCCCCGAGCCAGTGCTTCGCACATGAACCGCAGATTAATAGGTTTGATCGCCAATCAATATGGCTTGAAAATGGACCACTGCGATCGCGCGGGCGGCGCTGAGCCCCCGTCAGACCTGGCGTGCAAAATGTAAAATTCTGTGGATTATGACGCACTTGCGTCGATGCGGCCGCAGAAAGCGATTCCTGTCAGAATGGCGGGATCGGTTCAAGCGCGGTGTGCGCCGTCGTTGGCGCACACCTCCGGCGCCCGCAACTCGGGCGGATACACTGGCCATATCATCCCGATTGCCAGAAGGATCGGAGCGGAACGGGCCGCTCCGTCAGAGGAACGCTGTGCGCCTCAACAACCCGCCCCGGGCATGCAGGAATTCAACTGGGACCTGTCGACCGTGTCGCGGTCGGCGCGCCGTTGCTCGGCCCACTGCGCGCGCGTCATGCACACCTTCTTCACCGCCAGCCGGCTGCCCAGAACTTCCTGTTTCTCGCAGACGACCTCGTCCGGATCGCCCTTCTTCGGCTTGGAAGCAGTTCCTTGCTCGGCCATCGCCGGAACTGCCAGCGCATAGGCGATCATGGCTCCCACCACAGCCAGTCGCGCAATTGGCTTCATTCTCAATCCTTTCGAAACTCGATGTGAAGTCGAACCTGCCGCATTCGGGGACGCAGGCCAAGAGTTTTTCGACCAGCGACAGCGCGCTGTCAGCGCGGCGGCGCCACGTCAAACGCGACGGTCAACCGTTCGCCCTGCCCAAAGGGCCGCGTCCCGTGCCACATCCATGAGGGGAACAGCACCAGCCGCCCCAGCTGGGGCTCGATCATGCGCGTCGGCGGCAGGTCGAGGCCCAGCTCGGCTTGCGGCTCGCCCAGCGTCAGCCAGCCGGCGTGCGGTTGCTCGCCGGGCGTGCGTTGAGGGAGTGCGACATAGAGCGCCGAGCTGATCCAGCCCTCGGGATGCACATGATTGGCATGATGCCCCGCCCCGCGCAGCCTGACCGACCAGCTTCCCGAAAAGCGGATCCGACGATCGCGCCCCGGTCCAAGCAACGGATGCGCGGGGTCGTGCGCGGGGAGGGCGGCGAGATAGCTTTCAACCGCGCGCACGATGGCGGCGCGTGTCGCGCGCAGCACGGGATCGATGCGGCTGAGCAAAGGGCCGTCGGTCTGCGTCCCGCCGCGCACGGATTGATCGAGATATTCGCCCCTGGCGACGTGCAGCGCGCGCAGATGCGCGGCGAGGTCGTCGAGCGCGGGGAGCGCTTCGCCAAGGTCGGTGACCGCCACCAGCTGACCGTCGCGTTCGAGCCAGGCACTGCGCGGATCGCCCGTCAGTCGCCATGCTGCGGCGGCATAGGGCCAGATCGCCGCAGCGCGATCGGTAGCCAGCTCGCGATCGATGAGCGGGACCGCGCGCTCGGCGCGCCCCGTCCGCAGCAAATGGCGTATGCGCCAGACGGCTGATGCTTCGTCGGGCAGCGCCTCGAACAGTGTGTCGGCCTGATCGACCTGTCCGAGTTCGGCGGCCGCGATCGCGGCATATTCCGCGCAGAGGTCGGCCGGCACCCCGGCGCTCGCGGCGCGAGCGAGATCGTCGCTGAGGCCGGTATAATCCTCGCTGCGAAGATCCAGATCGAACAGCGCGTGCCATAACGCAACATCGCGGGGCAAACCGCCCAGCGCCCGCTCGAATGAGGCGCGCGCCAGTTCGGGATGTCCCGTCGTTGCGCGGAGTTGGGCAAGCTGCGCATGCCCCTGCAGCCACAGCGGAACCTGCGCCAGGATCGCCTCGAGCTCCGCCGCGGCCTGCTCCCCCTGTCCTGCAGCCATCCGTGCTGCGGCGAGCCCGGTCAGGACATCGCCTTTGGGGGGAGCAAGATCGCGCGCGCGTTCAAACAGCGCGACCGCATCGAGGCCGGCCTCAAGCGCAACATGCGCATGGCCGTGCGCGACGCTGGCATCGGAAGGAGCAAGCCGCGCCGCCTGCGCGAAAGAGACAAGCGCCGCCTCATGCTCGTCGAGCGCGCGCTGGAGCAGCCCGGTCCATTGCCACAACCGCGCGTCCGCACGCTGCCGCGCAGCGCGTTCGATGAGCGGGATCGCGCGCTGCTCCTCTCCCTCGGCAAGCGCGAGCCGCGCCAGATCGTCCAGCATCTCGGCATCTGCCGGGCCGCGAGCAATCGCGGCGAGCGCCGCTTCGAAACTCACAGACCCGCGGAAGGCGCGCCGGCGGCAGCGATGAGCGCGGTCACCGCCTCGCGCTCGACGGCGCTGAGATCAGGATGCCACAGGTCGAATATGAACACGACGCGCAGCTGATCGCTCGGATTCATTGCCTCATGCTCGATGGTGTCGTCGAACACAAATGCCTGACCGCGGCGCCAGTAGCGCGTCTCCGCGCCAACCCGGAACCAGCAGCCCTCCGGCACGATGAGCGGCAGGTGGCAGACGAGCCGCGCATTGCTGACGCCGACATGCGGCGGGATCGCGGTGCCCGGCGCGAGCAGCGAAAACATTGCATTGGGCGATGCGCCGGGAACGTGCGGCTGACCGATGCGGTCAAGCAGCGCCACCGTGCGCGGACAATGACGCGCATTGGCTTCGATCTGCCGGCCATTCTGCCACAGATGGATCGCGGTCCAGTCGGGATTGCGGTTCAGCGCCTTCCACTGGTCGAGCGGTTGGTGATCGGCATATTGGATGTATGGAACCAGCTCCGCGCGCTCGGCCCCCATAGCCGCTTCAAGCTCTGCGGCGATGATGTCGGTCGCGGCCTCGAGCTCGCCGAGCCAGGGGAAAAGGCGACGTGGATGGAATTCGCGCTCAGACAGCCCGGGAAAGTGAAAATGAGTGGGCTCGCTGTGATAATGGCGTGTCTTGCGCAGGAAGTTGCTGCGGAAGCGATCGATGCGCCGCTGCTCCTCTTCCTCTGCGCCCAGCTCGACCGTCGCCATCGCGGCTTTCAAAAGGTCTTCGCGCGCATTGCGCCACGCTTCATAGCGCTGCTCGCCCTGCGCCAGCACCGCCATGAGCTGCGGCGGCAGCTCGCCATCGGGGCGTTGCGCGAGCGCATGTCCCCAAGCCTCACCCGCCGAAGGATCGTCGATCCGATCGAGCAGGCTGGCCTTCATCAGCAACGCGGTGAAATCGAGCGGCGCGAGCGCGAGCGCGCGGTGGATGGCATCAAGCGCGACGCGCGGTTGCCCCGCGGCCCGGCTGACGCCGGCAAGCTTCAAAAGGATCGACGCATCATCGGGCCGCGCATCGGCGGCCTGCCGCAGCAACGCCTGAGCCCGGCCAAAATCCTGCGAGACGGATGCGCGGTCGGCTTCCGCAAGCAGCGAAGGCAGGTCGCTGCTCAAAGCGAGTAGCCGAACTTCTCGACCCAGGGCTCAAGCGTCGGGAAGATGGGTTCGAGGTGCTTGCGATAGCGCTGCCACCGCCCCGCGGCGCGCTTGTAGATCGGCTCTGTGACCTGCGAATAGCTCGCGGTCGTGATGAGGCCGCGCGACTTGGCGGTGCGCTGGTGATCGAGCGCGTCATCGTGCCATTCAAGGCCGAGGAAATCGAACAGCGGGCGCACCTCCGTCGCGACATCCTCGACGAGCCTTTCATAGACGATCGCATGGATGCTTGCGGGCAACAGTGCGGTCGCACGCTCCCAGTGCCGGAAAGTGAGATCGTAGAGTTCGGCGGCGTCCTCAAGGCGAAGGAAGTTGGACATCGCGGCATTGAGCCGGAAATTGCTCATGAAGCAGCTGAGCAGCACATCGCAGGGATGCCGCAGCGCGAGGATGAAGCGCGCTTTGGGAAACAGCCGCTGGATCAGTGGCACCTTCTGCAGGAACAGCGGCGACTTGTCGACGAGCAGAGTCGAGCCGCCAAAAGGCTCGATCTTGTTGACCTCTTCGAAATAGCGCGCGCGCGCATCCGCGATTCCGGCGTCGTCGAGTGCCGCCAGCTTTTCCATCCCGCCGATCGTCGTGTCGACCAGGTTGAGCGGCGGCTGTTCCTCGAGGACCGTGGCTCCCGGATGGCCCATCAGGATCGTATCGAGCAGCGTCGTGCCCGATCGCGGGAAGCCGACGAGAAACACGGGATCGGAATATCCATCCGTCGCGGGTTGCGCCGGATGCCAGCCTGCGACCCAATCGGGCGTGAGGATGTCGATTTCCCGCCGGATTTCGTTGCGAAGCTCGGCTGCGCGCTTCAACGGTTGGGTCGGATGGGCCTGATGCAGCCGGGCGGTTTCTTCGAAACCCGCAAAGGCTTCATCGGTCCTCCCAAGACGGTCGAGCACGGTCGCGCGAAGATGGGCGCTGCGCTCGGGTTCGGTCGCCGCCGGCACCAACGCCAGATTTTCCAGTGCGGTTTCGAAGCGTCCCAGCCGGCGATCTTCCATCGCGCGGAGGAAGCCGAGCGTCCCCTCATCAACGCCATTGGCCTCGGCAAGCGCGATCAAGGGTGCGAATTCGTCTTCGCGATTGGTATGCTCATACTGGATGACGAGGCCGAGATAGGCATCCGAAATGACGGGGTTGAGCGTGATCGCGTCGCGAAAGGCGCGTTCGGCCTCCACGATACGGTTCACCAGCCCATATTCGATGCCGAGTTTCAGCTGAAGATCGGGATCCTTCGGATCGCGGCGAACGGCCTCCTCGAGCACGGGCAGCGCTTCATCCTGACGCGACTGACGCTTGAAATGGACGTAGAGTTCGTTGAGCGCGCGCGCATCGTCGGGAAAATCGTCCGCCGCCGTGCGCAGGACCTTTTCGGCCTCGTCGCTACGATCCGCCGCGCGCAACGCATTGGCGAGGTTCAACCGCGTCGGGGATGCCAACGGGTCGAGCGCCACCGCGTGCTCCAGCGCCGCGACACTGCCGGCAAAGTCGCCGACGGCCGATCGTGCATTGCCGAGATTGTTCCAGCTTTCGAAGTCCCTGGGGGCGCGCTCGATCACATATTCATAGGCTTCCACCGCCTCGGCAAACTGGTCGAGCGATTGCGCGATGAAGCCACGATAGCGCGCGATGCGCAGCGAGCCGTCGGAAAATGCGAGCTTGCTCGTGGCGACGTCGAGCGCGCCATTCAGGTCACCCGTGTCGATCAGCGCGGCGATCAGATTGCAGGCGATCGTGGTGTCATCGGGCCGCCCCGCATGCGCCGCCTTCAAGTGCCGGATCGCGCCGGCGACGTCGCCCGATCGCGCGCGCAGCATCCCGAGAAAGGCGTTGAGCGCGACGGTGTCGCCGCCCTGGACCAGCGCGCCCTCGGCGAGCTGGCGGGCGCGTTGCAGGTCACCCGCCTGGGCGGCACCCATCGCCTGTCGGAGCACGTCAGCAGTCTTTGAATCGAGCATATTTGTTGCAGTAGCCACATTGCTGTTTGAGCGGTTCCGGAGCGCCAATGCAATCGGATTGCGTATTGCCGCAGATCGCGCCCAAAAAGAAGGGGCGGCGGGTCCGAAGACCCACCGCCCCAGGATCGTAAGCCGATCGACCTTTAGAAGTTGAGCGTCACGCCTGCATAGACGTAGCGGCCCAGCGCATCCCAGGTGGCCGGATAAGTGTTGCCGTTGCAGGGTCCGGTCGGGCACAGGTTCGAACCCGAGCGAGCAGCATTGCCCGAGGTCACCAGCGGCGGCTGGCTGTCGAGAATGTTGTTCACGCCCAGACGGAAGCTGTAGTTGTCGCCGATCGCAAGGCTGGTGGCGAGGTCGAAATAGTGCTTCGCCCCGATGTGCAGACCCGGATCGAAGTTGAAGTCGCCCTGAAGCGAGCTGTTGTCTTCCAGGGTCTCCGCCGTCACCTTGCCGATCATGCGCCACTGCAGCGAGACGCCGATACCGGATTCGGTGTTAAGCGACACGCGTGCCTTGTGACGCCACTTGGGCAGCGGTGCACCCGACTGGGTGGTGCCGCCGGCGCTGCAGGTCGGGCCATAGAGGCCGGCGCAGTCATAGGGCTCGGTCAGGCCGTTATCGACCCTGTACTTGTCGAGATAGGTACCGATGAAGCTCGCCGACAGCGTACCGAAGCTCAGGCTGTGCGAATACGAGCCATTGACCTCGATACCCTTGGTCCGAACCTTGCCGACGTTGTTCGGCAGATCGGTGACAAAGCCGCCCGGCGTCAGCCAGATCGAGCCGGCCGCGTCACGATTGACGAGGTCGCACGATGCAGCCGTGGAGGTGGCAGTGGAGTTGTCGACGCAGTCCTTCAGGATCGAATCCTGACCGAAGGCGCGGATCGCGTTGTCGACCTTGATGTCGAAATAGTCGACGGTCAGCGCGAAGCGCGGCAGGAAGCTCGGCTGAAGCACGACGCCGACGGTCTTGGTCGTCGCCTTTTCGGGCTGCAGGTCGGGGTTGCCGCCGATCAGGCCGTTATACTGGCCCGCCGGGTTGGCCGCGGTCCGCTGACCAACGAGCAGACCCTGCGCAAGACAGCCATAATCCGTCGCGGTAATGGTGATACCCGCGCAAGGATCGTCGGCGCCGTTCAGGCCCACGGTGTTGGTGGCGAACAGTTCCTGGATGTTCGGTGCACGGACGGCCCGGTTATAGGCGCCGCGCAGGCGGATATCCGGGATCGGGGCGAGCTCGACGCCGACCTTGTAGGTGTCGGTGTCGTACTTGCGGTCGGCGCTCGTCTTGTACCACGACTTGCGGTAGCCGGCGTTGATCGACAGATCGTGGATGAAGCTGTCCTGCACCACCGGGATCTGGACTTCGCCGAACAGGTCATAGACGCGGAAGTTGCCCGAAAGCGGCAGCGTCGCGCCGCCCTGACCGGTGAGATCACCCGTCTGGAAGGCATTGTCGGTGTTGAGGTCCAGCGACTCCTTGCGCCATTCCACACCGACGTTGATGCCGATACCGTCTTCGGCCCAGGGGGTCTGGAAGCCATATTCGCCGAGCAGACCGGTGAACGAGGCGCTCGCAACCTGCTCCGAAGTCTGGCCCTTCTGGAAGCCGGTGGCCCCCAGATAGGCCACCGACGCAGCGCTTGCGCCGCCGGCACCGTTGAAGATGTTGTAGGGCACGCAGTTCGGATCGCTGCCATCGATGACCGAACGACAAACCACCTGACCGAAGGTCGGGCTGGTCGCACGAGGATCAATGATGACGTTGAGTGCACGATTGAGACGCGCCACGGAGAACTCGTTCGAATAGACCTGGGTGTAGTTCGAACGGCCATATTGATAATATGCGTCGTACGACCACGCATCGCCGAGATCACCCTTCGAGCCGATCACCGCGCGATAGTTGGTGTGCTGCAGGTCGTTACGGCGCGGACCGCCCTCGACGTTACGACGCAGCAGCTGGAAGAACCCCTGGTTGTAGGTCGTGCCCAGCGAATCGACGAAATCGATCGGCGCAGCACCCGGATTGGGGTTGTACGGCGCGCCAACCGCCAGCGGGAAGGTGCCGAGGAAGCCGTTGATCAGGTTTTCCTGACCGTTGGCGCCACAGATGATATCGCGCTGCGCCGCCGACATCAGCGGGTTGTCGCAGTTGATCGTCAGCGTGTTGCCGAAGTCACCCGAAGGCGCGATCTGCGCGACGGTGCGGTCATCCATGAACATGAATTCGAGATACGGCTTGATCGAGTCGTTGATCTCGTAGTTCGCGAACAGGCCGGCCGTGTAACGCTCGTCCGGACGCTGGAAGTGGTTCGTCGGCGCGAAGTTGTAGAGCGTGGTCGAGTTGTTGAACGCGCCGCCGGGGCCGAAGGTGTAGATCGTCGACGTCGCGGCCGCACCACCGAAGTCGTCGAAGATGATCACGTTGCCGTTATCAGAAGTCGCCGAACCGCCGCAGCGCGGGGCGCCGGCGCCGGTGTTCTGCAGGGTGCACGCGCTGAAATCGCGACGCGCCTGCAGGATCGGCTTCGCCTTGCGGTAGCCGAAATAGACAACCGCGTGGCCGCGCCCGTCGTCGAACTTGGTGCCGATCGAGACGGTGCCGTCAAAGGTGCCGCCGTCGACGACACTGCCCGTCGGATAACCATAGCCGGCAAGACCCGCATTTGCGCGTGCGTCGAGCAGCGGCGGCATGAGCTTGTTGCGGTTTTCGTGCTGATAGAAGCTGTACTGGCCGTCGAACCGGATACCTTCGAAATCGGTATCCATGATGAAGTTGACGACGCCCGCGACCGCGTCCGCACCATAGGTCGACGACGCACCGCCGGTCAGGACCTCGACGCGCTTCACGATCGAAGCGGGGATGATGTTGATGTCCGCAGCCGAACCGCTGGTCGGGCTCGGGTCACCGGGCAGCAGGCGGCGGCCGTTGACCAGCGTCAGCGTGCGGCTGGTGCCGAGGCCGCGAAGGTCGACCGAGGCCGTGCCGTCCGAACCGTTGGACAGCGTCGAGGCCTGGCTCGCCGAAACGCCGGGCAGCGAGTTGAGCAGATCTTCGACCTTGGTCGTGCCCTGCAGCTTGATGTCTTCGCTGTTGACGACGGTGACGGGCGCTGCCGACTCAAGGTTGGGCTGCGGAATGCGAGAACCCGTAACGATGATGGCTTCACCTTCGGTCGGTTCGGCGGCCTGAGGCTCGTCCTGCGCAAAGGCAGGCGCCGAGATCATGGCCAAGCCCAGAGCCAGGGACGCAACGCCCCCGCGCAGGCTCGTGTATTTCAGAGATTTGCTCACTTTCCAGTCCCTTTTCTGGAGCGATCGAGGCAAAAGATTCGCCCCGACATATTCGCTGCCGGAGGAGGCGCGCGCTCCCTGCGCGGCACACCCCCATCAGCCTAGGCAGCGAAATGCCCCAATGGTCACAGCCTTGTAAACGTCGGATCACGGATCAAAGCCAAGTTGTCGGCTGTGTGTATCCATTATGCCACACAGTCGGACCACCCGTTACGGCGGCGTTAGGGGTCTTTCTTGCATCGCGCCGTCGCCCGCTCCAAAAGTCCGATGACCCAAGGGGAGTAGCCACATGATGCGAGCCGCCATTCTGACCAGTTTCGTCGCGCTGATCGCCGTGCAACCCGCGATCGCTCGCGAGGATGATGCCGAAAAGCCCCGCGCCGAGGCATTCCAGCACCTGCTCGACTGCAAGGCGATCAGCGAGCCGGCCGGGCGCCTTGCCTGTTATGATGCGCAGGTCAGCGCGCTCGAGACCGCGGAGAAGCAGCGCGAGGTCGTCATCGTCGACAAGCAGCAGGTCCGCGAAGCGCGCCGTGGATTGTTCGGCTTCACACTGCCGTCACTCAAGATCTTTGGCGGTGGCGACAAGGAAGACGAGAAGGACGAGATCAAGGAGATCGAAGCGGTCGTCCGCGGGACGGGGCGTACAGCGGACGGCGGATGGCGCTTCACGCTCGAGGACGGCGCAAGCTGGGCCCAGATCGACCAGAAGCCCGTGGCGGTCGGGCCGAGGTCCGGGACCAAGGTGCGGATCCGCCGCGCCGCAATGGGGTCCTACTTCGCCTCGTTCAACGGCCAGCCGTCGATCCGCGTCAGGCGCGAGAACTAGTCCCCATAAGGCATCGGCCCCCCGCCACGGGCTTCTGGTCGATCT
>NZ_JBYSXE010000019.1:59705-64470 GCF_058781925.1 Sphingobium sp. FW306-1B-F04DB
ACGAGCAGCGGATCGAGCCGCTCGTCGCGCCACTTCATGCCCCAGTGGAAATGCGGCCCGGTGGCGCGGCCGGTGGCGCCAATCGCACCGAGCAACTGCCCCTGGCGCACGATATCGCCCGGCTTCACGTCGATCCGCGAGAGATGGAGGAAGGCGCTGTTGAGGCCCATGCCGTGGTCGATCATCAGCAAATGGCCTTCGAGCGTGAACGGCCGGTCGGCAGCAAGGGTGACGACGCCATCGGCCGGCGCATAGAATGGCGTGCCCGTCGGGCGCGCGACATCGACACCCGAATGATAGGCGCCGGGTTCGCCGCGATAGATGCGCTGCGATCCGAACAGGCCCGATATCCGGCCTATGGCGGGCCAGGAAAAACGCTGGCGCCAGCCCTGGCTGTCCGAGGCGATGCCGCGCGCCGCCGCGATTTCAGCGAGTTCGGCGGGTCGCAGCCGTTCGAAATCGACACCTGGTCGGGGAATGCGCGGCAGCGTGGTCAGATTCTCGATCTTCCAGCCGCGGGACGCACTGCCGCGGGCGGCGCCCCCGGCGTCGGCGGGCTTGTCGCGATGTCACTTGCGGACGGTGTCGGTGCCGTCGCGCAACCGCCAAGCCAGAGTGCGAGCGCCGCGCCCGCGATTCGCTTCACCGATTGAGCTCGGCACGCACCGAAATCTCCGCGCTGGCATAGGGCTCCTGCCTCGCCACGCTCCAGTATCGCAGATGATCGAGCGGGATTTTCTCGCCCGTCACCGCGCAGATCACATGATCGCCCGATGCAAGCACGCGGAAGCCGTTCGCCATATAGTGGAGTTTCGCCGGCCGTCCGGAATGCGACATCAACATCGGGTCTTCATGCTCCTGTTGGCGAGCCGCCTAGAGAAGTTTGGGCTGCTCGGCTTTGGGCGGATCATACCCCTTGCCTCCCGGGCGCTCAACCCGCGCATCGACCGCACCGTCGCCGAAATGCAGCGTCAGGGCGCCCGCAGCGCGCGCTCCGGCGGCGCTCGACACCACGCCGCCGCCGCGCTTCTCCACCCAGGCATAGCCGCGCTCGAGCACACGATTTGGGCTGAGCGACTCGATCAGGCGCCAGAGTCTCTCGAACCGGTCGCGGTCGCGCGCGATGCGTTGCGTCAGCAGCGCGGGCCGCAGCGCACCGCTTGCCCGCGCCAGCTCGCCGCGCGCGTCGGACAGGCGGTGGGCAAGGCCGCGTCGCAGGCGTTCGCCGAGGTCATCGGTGCGCTGGCGCTGCGGATCGAGCAGCTGCGCGGGCTTTGGCAGCAAGCGCGCGAGCGCCTGGAGTCTCTCGGCGCTGCGCTCGCGATAACGGTTGGCGGCACGCGCCATGCGCAGATTCTGCTGCCCCAGATGCGCGATCAGATCGGTGCGGACGGGGACCGCGATCTCTGCCGCCGCGGTGGGCGTTGGCGCGCGCACATCGGCGGCGTAATCGCACAGGGTCGTGTCGGTCTCGTGCCCCACCGCCGAGATGATCGGGATCGAGCAATCAGCAACCGCGCGCACGACGACTTCCTCGTTGAACGCCCAGAGATCCTCGATCGAGCCGCCGCCGCGCGCGACGATGACGAGGTCTGGCCGCGGCACCGGACCATCGGCAGGCATCGAATCGAAACCGTTGACCGCAGCCGCCACCTGCGCAGCGGCCCCCTCCCCCTGCACCAGCACCGGCCAGACGATCACCCGCGTCGGGCAGCGATCGGCGAGGCGGTGGAGGATGTCGCGGATCACCGCGCCGGTCGGCGAGGTGACGACCCCGATCACGCGCGGGAGGAAGGGCAGCGGCACCTTGCGCGCGGGATCGAACAGCCCCTCCGCGCCAAGCTTGGCCTTGAGCCGCTCGAGCAGCATCATCAGCGCGCCCTCGCCCGCCAGTTCGAGCCGCTCGATCACGATCTGGTATTTTGAGCGTCCGGGATAGGTGGTGAGGCGGCCGGTCGCGATGACCTCGATCCCGTCCTCGGGACGAAAGGCGATCTGGCTTGCCGCGCCCTTCCAGATCACCGCATCGATGACGGCATTCTCGTCCTTGAGCGCGAGATAGACATGGCCCGACGCCGCGCGCTTCAGCCCCGAAATCTCACCGCGCAGCCGGACATGGCTGAAATTGCCCTCGACCATCCGCTTCAGCGCCGCAGACAATTCGCTCACCGACTGCGCGGGCGCGTTGTCCCCGCCGCGCTCCTCGGCTAACAGCCGCCCGGAATTATTGTCGAAGGGATCGCTCATGAATGTCCTGCTTTTGGGCTCGGGGGGCCGCGAACATGCGCTCGCCTGGAAGCTGGCGCAATCGTCGAAGCTGACCAGGTTGTTCGCAGCCCCCGGAAATCCGGGCATAGCCGCGCATGCCGCACTGGTCGAGATCGATCCTGCCGATCATCGCGCGGTGATCGATTTCTGCATCCGCAACTCGATCGCTCTTGTCGTCATCGGCCCCGAGGCGCCACTCGTTGACGGGCTCGCGGACAATCTCAGGACCATGGGCGTCGCGGTATTCGGGCCGGGCAAGACCGCGGCACAGCTCGAGGGTTCCAAGGGCTTTACCAAGGACCTTTGCGCCCGCGCCAACATCCCGACCGCGGCGTATGTCCGCGCGACGAGCAAGGACGGTGCGCTCGCCGCACTCGAGGATTTCGGCTTTCCCGTGGTGGTCAAGGCTGATGGTCTCGCGGCTGGCAAGGGCGTGATCATCGCCGGAACGCGCGCCGAGGCCGAGGCCGCGGTCGAGGACATGTTCTCGGGGAGTTTCGGCGCGGCGGGCGCCGAGGTGGTGATCGAGGAATTCCTGACGGGCGAGGAAGCCAGCTTCTTCGCGCTGTGCGACGGCACGACCGTGCTGCCCTTCGGCTCGGCGCAGGACCACAAGCGTGTCGGCGAGGGCGATACCGGCCCCAATACGGGCGGCATGGGCGCCTACAGCCCGGCGCGTGTGCTTACCCCGGAACTCGAGCAGCGCGTCATGAACGAGATCGTGGAACCGACGGCGCGCGCGATGGCCGAGGCAGGCACGCCCTATTCGGGCGTGTTCTTCGCCGGACTCATGCTGACCCCCGACGGCCCCAAGCTCATCGAATATAATGTCCGCTTCGGTGATCCCGAATGCCAGGTGCTGATGCTCCGGCTCGAGGACGACCTTCTCGAGTTGCTGCTCGCCACGGCCGAGGGTCGGCTCAGCGAAATCGGCAGGCCCGCATTGAAACCCGAAACCGCGCTCACCGTCGTGATGGCCGCAAAGGGCTATCCGGGCACGCCCGAAAAGGGCGGCGCCATTTCGGGAATCGAAGCCGCCGAGGCCGGCGGCGCGAAGGTTTTCCACGCGGGCACCGCGATCAGGGAAGGCGCGCTCGTCGCCAGTGGTGGCCGCGTCCTCAATGTGACTGCAACGGGCGCATCTGTGACACAGGCACAGCAATCGGCCTACGCCGCGGTCGACGCGATCGATTTCCCCACGGGCTTCTGCCGCCGAGACATCGGCTGGCGCGAGGTCGAGCGCGAAAAGTGAGAGCGCAATGATCGCGGCCATTAAACCTGCCGCAAGCCTTTGGGGGTGGACAGCGCATTCCGATTCGCTACGCTTTTCAATCTGAGGGGGGCGGTAGGCCCGTCGGAATAGGGGACACGGACATGGGCGACGTGAACTGGGTATTCGTACTGGTCGTGCTTGCGTTGGGCGCAGGCATCATCTGGTGGGTGTGGGGACGTGGCGCCAAGCCCGCCGACACACCCTCGACGCCGGCCAAGCCCGCTGCGCCGGCATCCGAGCCGGTGGCGAAAGTCGAAACACCGCTGCCCAAGCCAACCGAACCGCTGGCCTTCGCTGGAGAAATCCCGGCGCAGGAGCCCGTGGCCACCATCGCCCCCGTGGCGGTGAAGCCCGAACCCAAGGCTCCGGCCGCCAAGAAGGCGGAGCCCAAGCCCGCGGTTGCCAAGGCGCCGGCGAAGAAGCCCGCGACCAAAGCCAAGGCTGCGACCAAGGTGGCAGAGGTCAAGGCCCCGGCCACCAAACCCGCGCCGAAAACGGCGGCCGCGCCGGCAGCCAAGCCCGCCAAGGCACCGGTAGCAAAAGCACCCGCAGCAAAAACGCCCGCGACAAAGGCACCCGCAGCAAAAGCGCCGGCCAAGGCACCCGTCGCGAAGCCGAAGGCCGCAGCGAAGCCCGCTGCCAAGGCAGCCGCCCCTGCCAGGCCCGACAATCTGCTTCAGCTGAAGGGCGTCGGCCCCAAGCTGGTGACCCTGCTCAACGGGCTCGGCGTCAACAGCTTCGCGCAGATCGCGGCGTGGACGCCCGCCGACGTGGAGCGGGTCGACGGCCAGCTCGGCACCTTCAAGGGACGCATCACACGCGACCTCTGGATCGAGCAGGCCGGCTATCTCGCCAAGGGCGACGTCAAGAGCTTCGAGGCCAAGTTCGGCAAGCTCGACAGCGAGAACTGAAGGCTCGCCTCGGAACCCAGCCCACCGGCCGCGCGTGCCCGATCGAAGCCGCGCGGCCGAAGGTCAGGAAGGTTCGGCGTATGGAAAAACCCCTCGATCAGTGCGGCCGCATTGATTGGTTTTTCGATCAATGTCTCGCCCGACCTCTGCACGCGATCAAGGAGCCGATAATCGGGTCAGCCTGACAGATCGCCGGTATGTAGGACAGGGTTTCTGTCGGGGCCGATGTCCGCTTGCGACCGAGGACGTGTAAAAACGCGGATTTCGAGGTGCGACGATTGTCATACGAGGCAATCGCACTGCGGAGAGATAA